>CAZUVA010000163.1:0-2984 GCA_964622755.1 uncultured Zetaproteobacteria bacterium | reverse complement strand
TAATCGTAATCCAGATTTTTTCCGTTGCCGAGACGCAACCTGTTCTCGTCGGCCATGATTTCATCCACGCCGCAAGACAGAAAATTGATGCCCTTCTTGTTGAGATAGGGTGAACAGGCAAAGCTGATCTGATCTTTTTCGCGCCAACCAATCGCCACCCATGGGTTGGACGGGGTGAAATGGAAATAATCCACATTGGATACCACCGTTACCTCATGTTCTCCGCCCAGTTTTTTCAGGGCATCTTTCATTTCATAAGCTGCCGGCATACCCCCGATACCTGCTCCCATAATAACTACATGTGCCATTCATTCATCTCCTTGTATGGGGCATCTGTTCTGATCCCCTGTCTAAATAGTGTGCCCCACTGGCAGTGTTGAAATGAGGTGAGGAGATGCCCTCCTCACCCCAAACCATGCAGGTTCTTGGTGTCACAGTGACGCCTGCACGGAACTGTCCAGGTGCCGGTTTGGACACCCTGTATTATTTTCTGGATTAGTAATGATGACGAAGCATCGGGGTTCTATACCCGGTAATCGCATATAACGGACAAAATCCAAGCCATGCTGTAACGATCAGTAATGATCCTATCACCGTCCATAGCAGAAGATGAGCGTCCTGAATACTACCTACAATCATAGCCATCCCGAACCAAACCCGGACTGATTTATCGAATGCGCTGATATTTCCTGACATGGAATTCTTTACCTTCCTATTACCATATTTATTTACTAAGTTTTGCGTATTATAATATAGTAATATAATAAGTAAAGAGATTATTTTGTCGGACAAGAATTAATGCCAAGCATCGCATACAGCGGGCAGAAGCTGATTGCTGAAGTCAATACAAACACAGCCCCGGCACCGATTGCCACAATATTCCACGGTGAAGCCAGCGAACCCAGCACACCAAGTACAATCAGCGCAAGCCCTGCCGCTAATCGAACGATCCTGTCTAAACCACCTACATTTACTTTCATATCATGCCTCCGTCATCTTGTTGATGAGAAGCAATGCTATGACTGTCAGAAAAGCACTTCAGTGACATTGTCACTGATTATGTATCTTTATCCCGGTTGGCAATATCATAAATCAGGTCGATTCGACGGATAGTAACCCTGTTACGGCCCAGACTAACCAATCCCTTACGTTCAAAATCCTTGATCAGCCGGCTGACTACTTCGCGGGCTGTACCAAGCTCAACGGCCAGTTGCCTGTGGGTCAACTCAAGCACATCGCCGTTCTTTGCGGTATTTTTCAGCAAGAAGCCGGCAAGGCGCACATCTTTACGGCCAAAGGCGACATCCTCCAGTAACAACATTAAATCACTGATACGATGGCCGATATTGGCCATGACAAAATGCCTGAATCCAGATGATTCGGTCAGTGCAGAATCAAAAGCATCCAGTGGTAACAACACCAGATCTACATCCGTTTCAGCCACACCTTCGGCAGGATAGTTTTGTTTTGCCAGCAGGCATGTCGTGGTCAACATGCAGCTTTGTCCTTCCTCAACCCGGTACAGCACAATTTCATGACCTTGTGGATCGATTTTCTGCACCCGAATCGCGCCATTCAGGACTAGCACATAACCATTACAGACATCGCCATCGCGAAACAGCATGCTGCCCCGCTTCACCTGCATGCGCATCGCTTTGCCTGCTGTCGCACGCCATGCCTTGTCCCGATTTTCTTTCAGTTCAGGAAAGGCGTTCAACCAGTCGTTTTTTACAGGCATAAAGCTCATATCAGATACTGTTCAGTGCCTGCTGTAGCAATGGCCGCGCCTCACCCACCAGACATTCCAGTTCAGAATTATCAATCATGCCGACCATGGCCGCCGGATCGATGATGGATACGATGGTTTGATTATCGGCATTTTTATAGACAATAACATTGCACGGCAGCATCAGCCCCAGTTCCGGCTCCAGATTCAAAGCTGTGTTGGCCAGTTTGGGATTGCATGCACCCAGAATCACATAGGGCGAACGCTCCACATTAATTTTCTTTTTCAGCGTATCGGCTACATCAATGCGCGTCAGAATTCCAAAACCGACCGTTTTAAGCGCATCTGTAATCACTGCCTCTGCAGTCTCAATATCGCCGTCAAATACAGTCCTCATACCATAATCACTCATTTTGTTCTCCTTATAATCAAAACCTTTCACCACAGAGGACGCAGAGTTTCGCAGTGGAAAATCAAATCAACAGAAAG
Source organism: uncultured Zetaproteobacteria bacterium (assembly GCA_964622755.1). GTDB lineage: Bacteria > Pseudomonadota > Zetaproteobacteria > Mariprofundales > Mariprofundaceae > Mariprofundus. The sequence continues at coordinate 769 of CAZUVA010000163.1, read as the reverse complement.
ATGACGTAATATCTTCAACCATTGGGATTCATTGATGTGATATTTCATTATATTTTCGGTTCTACTCTGCGTACTCTGCGGTAAAGGCTATTGTGTTTTTTCTACCGGATAACCGGCTTGAATCCAGGCCATGGTGCCGCCTTCGATATTGGTCAAATTACTGCGTCCGCAGTGACGCGCCAAGTAATCGGCGGCTTGAGCGGAACGTGCGCCCGAACGGCAGATGACGTATACATCGCCCTGCTCCGGAAAATCGTTCACTCGCGCCATCAGCGTATTCAGCGGAACCAGTTTCGCGCCCAGCACATGGCCGGACTGATATTCCTCGGGCGTACGCACATCAATCAGTGCGACAGGTTCGCCCTTTTCTCTGGCTACCAGCCAGCGCGGATACAGTTCATTCACATTCATACTACCAAACATTATCTCTCCACCGGATAGCCGGCTGCTTTCCATGCATCGAAACCACCCTTAATATTTTCAATATTGGTGAAACCATTACTGGCCAACAATTTGGATGCCCGCGATGAACGACCGCCGGATTTACAATAGATATACACCTGCTTGTCCTTTGGCACTTCATTCAAATGCTCCGCCAACACCTGCACCGGAATCAGTTTTGCACCGGCGATGTGGCCCTCGGCATATTCCTCGGGCGTGCGCACATCGAGCAGCATAAACGGGATCTTTGATTGATCCCCCTGCACCCAGTGCTCATGCGTATGCGCGATTGTGGCATTTTCATATCCATCGGCTGTCTGTTCGCCAT
>CAZUVA010000162.1:0-3031 GCA_964622755.1 uncultured Zetaproteobacteria bacterium | reverse complement strand
TGGTGCTCGAAGGCACCAGCGTGGCGCTTGCGACCAATGCGGCCAGTCAAATCGAGAAGAGTCTGGGTTTGCCGAAAACAGCATTCTCTTATTTGAACTCACATGGTTCACTGGATATCGGGCATGTCGATTTTTATGAAAAACTGATGAACAAGCTGGATGAAGAAGCAGATAAACAAGCCGTTATCCATGGTGCTAAAATGTTCTATAAATTATACGGTGATATTTTTCGCAGTTTGCCGTTGATCCGGCGGGAGGGAGCATAATATGGAAGTCAAAGGAAAACGCATAGTCCTGACCGGTGCGGCCGGTGGCATGGGAAGAATTCTGGCCAAAGAGTTGCAAGCAAAAGGGGCGACACTGGCGCTGGTGGATGCCAATGCCGATGCCCTGCATCAGGTGGCATCTGAACTGGAAGGGTCGTTCCCTGTAGCGGGCGATCTTTCCTCGGCCGAAGGGTGCAGAATTGCATGCGATGAGTGCAGTGAATTACTTGGCGGCATTGATCTGCTCATTAATCTGGCCGGTATCAACAGTTTTTCTGCATATGAGGATGAGGATCCGGACAAGCTGGAGCTGATGATGCGGGTCAACCTGCTGGCGCCGATGTGGCTGGCACGGGCGATTCTGCCATCAATGCTGAAGCAGAATTCGGGCCGAATTGTTAATGTCGGTTCGATTTTCGGTTCGATCGGTTTTGCCTATTTTACAACTTACTCTACGACCAAGTTTGGCCTGCGAGGATTTTCCGAAGCGCTGCGTCGTGAACTTGCCGATACCAACATCAAAGTGACCTATATCGCGCCGCGTGCTGTAAAAACACCGATGAATTCGGACGTGATTATGCAGATGGGCGAAGCAACCAATATGAATATGGATGCACCCGAAGATGTGGTGAAGAAAATCATTGTAGCTATCAATAATGACCGTAAGGACATCTACTTCGGATTTCCGGAAGCGTTATTTGTGCGCATTAATGTGTTGTTTCCGCGCCTTGTGGACAAGACGCTGGCTGCACAGAATCGAATCGCACGCAAGTTTGCAAAAAATCAATAAAGGAGAGAATAAAGATGAATATGATCAAATGGATGATGGCCGCTGTGATGGCAACCGGATTACTGGCATCTTCGGCCTGGGCCGGTGCAGTCGATGATGCCGTCTTGAACTTGCAGCATGAATGGGCGACTGCAAACTACAAGACTGCCGATGATCAGAAAGAGACAACCTTTAAAGCGCTGGTCGATAAAGCTGGGGCATTGAGTGCTAAATATCCGGATCGTGCTGAACCGAAGATTTGGGAAGCAATTATCCGTGCCGGTTATGCCGGCGCTATGGGTGGTATGAGTTCGATGTTCAATGCTATGCCGCAGATGGAAAAGGGACGTGATCTGTTACTGGCGGCTGAAAAGATCGATGCGGGTGCGTTGCACGGCTCGGTATATACCACGCTGGGCAGTTTCTATTATATGGTTCCTGGTGGATTTATCGGTTTTGGCGATGATGACAAAGCGCTGGAATATCTGACCAAAGCGCAAGCAGTTGCAGCGGATGATATGGATGCCAATTATTTTATGGGTGATTACTGGCTGGAAGATAAGGAATACAAAAAAGCCGTTCCTTATCTGCAAAAGGTGATTGATCTGCCTGCCGTTGCTAATCGCCCGGTATATTCGGTTGGTCGCAAAGCTGAAGCAGCAGCTAAACTTAAGAAGGCTAAAAAGTACGTCCACTGATCTTAACTGTTGTACAAAAGGCCGACTGCTTATGCAGCCGGCCTTTCTTTTGCTTCGCTTAAATTATATTTTCCGCCTTCCAAACGGGGGGGGATTGCACATCGGGCGGCAAAGTTCAGTCTCTCTGCTATACTTTAAAAATTACAGCAAGGTATCCGTATCGGCAGCAGGAGGTGTGATGGCAGAGCGTGTTGAGGGGCGGCTGTTAAGCCGGTGGCAGCGCTGGGGTAAAACAGCTCTCGGGCGCAGGCTATATGTCTGGATGCTGGGTCGCACAGTGCCCTATTCCGGCTCCATTCACCCGCTGGTATTGAGGCTCGAACCCGGTTACGTGCGCATAGAAATGCGGGATCGGCCCGCCCTGCGCAATCATCTTAATTCCATTCACGCCATCGCACTGGCCAATCTGGGTGAGTTGGCCAGCGGTCTGGCCATGCTTGCGGCGCTGCCTGATGATGTGAAAGCCATTGTGACCGGCCTGGAGATCGAATATCTGAAAAAAGCGCGCGGCCGACTGCTGGCCGAAGGGCGAGCCGAGCTCCCCGGACCAATTACAGAGCCCGTCACACGTATCGTACGCGCCGAAATCAGCGATGAAGCGGGTGACGTGGTTGCCCGTCTGAGCGTTCACTGGCAACTTAGACCGGAAGATATGCCTCAATGAATAGTGACCACCTTGAAGCATCATTGACCGAAACCCCGTTTACCCGACACGCAGGCGTGGATACGCCGCTGATTTGCGGGCCGATGTATCCATGTTCCAATCCTGAACTGGTAGCTGCGGTTTCCGGGGCGGGCGGCCTAGGCGTGGTGCAGCCTGTGTCACTGACATTTGTACACGGCCATGATTTTCGCACCGGTCTGCGCCTGATCCGGCAGCAGACATCCAGACCTGTCGGCATGAATGCCCTGATTGAAAAGTCGTCGCGGCGTTACCATGAACGCATGCAGGAATGGGTAAATATCGCGTTGGAAGAGGGGATTCGTTTTTTTATCACATCGCTGGGCAACCCGCGCTGGGTGGTGGAGCGGGTGGCCGAATTTGGCGGCATCGTTTATCACGATGCGACCGAGCGGAAATGGGCGCTGAAGGCGGTCGATGCCGGCGTGGATGGTTTGATTGCTGTCAATAACCGGGCAGGCGGTCATGCAGGAGGATTACCGGCGCTGGAATTATTTGATGAGCTGTATGATTTGAACCTGCCTCTGATATGCGCCGGCGGTATTGGTGATGAAAAGCAGTTTGTCGAAGCGATGCGCATGGGTTATGCCGGATGTCAGTTGGGCACGCGTTTTAT
>CAZUVA010000161.1:0-3080 GCA_964622755.1 uncultured Zetaproteobacteria bacterium | reverse complement strand
GATACCGGATCGCATGGATGTTTCATCAATATCAAAGCACGGGTGATGCAAAGGGAATCGTGTTTCAGGGCCGCTGCCGGTGCCGAGGCGGAACAGGCAGCCGGGTATATCGTGCAGAAATTCGGCGAAATCTTCGCCACCCATTGATGCTTCATTGATCTCGATAAGTTTCACATAAGGGATAATTTCTTTAAATATATTATGAGCTTGATCCAATAACTTCGAGTTATTAATTAGAACAGGTGTGGCCTGTCTGAGGTTGAACTGAGCCGTGGCTCCCCAGGCTTCTGCGGTTTGCCGGATGATTTGATTCATGCGGGCGCGAATTTCCTCATGGACTTCGGGATGCAGGCTGCGAAAGGTGCCCGAAAAGGTGATGTGGTCGGGAATGACATTGCCGGCATGGCCGCCATGAATCTGGCCAATGGTCAGCACGGCAGGATGCAGGGGATTGACCCTGCGGCCAATAATCTGATGCAGAGCCTGAATGATATGGGTGGCGACCAGCACCACATCGATGCATTCGTGAGGACGTGCGGCATGACCGCCACGGCCTTGAATTTTGACATCGAACATATCGGCAGCGGCGCACATCGGGCCTTCACGCAAGCCAATCGATCCGGCCGGCAAATAGGGGTAGACGTGCAGGGCGTATATCTGTTCCGGTTTGATATCCTTAAACAAGTGGTCGCGCAGCATGGCTGACGCGCCCTGGCAGGTCTCTTCAGCCGGCTGAAAAATAAAGGCGATATTATAATTCAGTTTGTCTTTGAAGCGGCTCAATATCTGTGCGGCTCCCAACAGGATGGCCGTGTGCGCATCATGCCCGCAACTGTGTGAGATTCCATCAGTACACGAGGCATAAGATCGCTGTTTGGCATCCTGGATGGGTAGCGCATCCATATCGGCGCGAAAAGCCATCCACGGGTTGCTGTCATTCGTATGCAGGCAGGCCAATACACCATAGCCGCCAATGCCCTGACGAACGTCCAGTCCCAGTTCCCGACAGTGCTCTGCCACCAGTTTTGCAGTCTGCTGTTCCTCGCCGGAAAGTTCCGGCTGTTGGTGCAGAGTACGGCGAATATTGACCACGTCCTGCATGACAGTATCAACTGCTGTGGCCAACGCTTCGGCTAATGATCCGGACTCCACTTGCCCGGCATCGGGCTTTACGATCTTGGTATGCTCAAATCTCATGTGCTCCATCCGTCCTGTTCACGCATTGCTTTTACCATTTGTACGAAATCTCCTGAACAATCATACAGACTGCGCTGCATTTCCGCACCACCGCCGTATTGACGCCAGTGAGGGATGCGGGAAGCAACGATGGCCAGCTCATCGGCATCGGCTCCGTGTTCGGCAAGTTCATCCACCCGTTTTTCAAGCCAGTCCAGCACAGGGATCAGTTCTTCGGTCAATGGATCAATGATGGTGGCATGTATGCCGTAGCGGCAGGCTCGCCAACGATTTTCGCGGATCAACGAAGGATGCACCTGTGGAACTTCCTGCGGATTTATTGCTGCCATTGCTTCGGCTCGTACATAGGCAATGTAAGCCGCTGTATCGTCATATGAACCCGGCATGTCGCCGATGCGGATTTCGAGTGTACCGAAATCCGGGTGCGGGCGCATTTCCCACCAGATATCGCGCACCGAATCGATACTGCCGGTAGCCATTAAACGGGCTGTGCAGCGCTCAAAATCCTGCCAATCCGTAAAATAAAACGGCATGCCGCCCTGGCTCAATCCTTCGAAAATCTTGATGCGGCTGGCCATTAAACCGGTTTTTTCACCATGCCAGAATGGAGAGTTGGCCGAGATAGCCAGAAATACCGGCATGATCGGCAACAGGTGATTCATGGCCCGGATGCAGGTATCGCCATCGGGCATGCCGATATGGGCGTGAATGCCACAGATATTGAAACGGCGCGCCACCCAGCACAGTCGTTTGAGTAACCGGGCATAACGTGGATCATTACTGACCTGCTGATCGCGCCAGTGTGAAAACGGATGTGTGGCGGAACTGAGCATAGCGGTGTTTTTGTGTTGCAGAATCGCATCGACCTGCCGATACAACTGTTGCAATTGTTGCATAGCTGCAGGCGTGTTTGTCTGGATGTCGGTGTTGATTTCAACGATCGAGGTAAACAGTTCCGGTTTGATACGCGGTATGTCGCCAATCACGGCAAACACATCCGGCGCGGCTGGAATTTGTTGGCCGGTTGCACCATCTACTGTCATCCATTCCATCTCCACGCCCAGCGTACCGGGAGTGGAAGCATGAAACGGGATGCCGTTGATCAGCTTACCCATCACTCAACTATAACGCTGATCGCCCTGCGAATGAAGCATGGTGATGCTATCAGCATATGTTCAGTTATATGGATTGGATGCAATCGACAAAATGAGTATGATAAGGCTAATGCGTCGATCAATTCTGTTGCTGATTACCTCGTTATTGTCTGTCACCTTGTGGCTGGCACCGGCCTGTGCCGGCATGTTTTCGGTCAGCGAGAAAGATGAAGTCGCTATTGGACGGGCGGCAGTTCAACAGGTGGAACAAAAGGCAAGGCTGGTGCAGGACAGGCAAATTCAGCGTTATATTTCCCGTCTGGGCCATGAGCTGGCTGCACGTAGCGGACGCCCGAATCTGCCGTGGCGTTTCCGTGTGATTCGCGATGATCATATCAATGCGTTTGCCCTGCCCGGTGGTTTTATCTATATCCATAGCAAAGTGCTGGAAACGGTTGGCAGTGAAGCGGAACTGGCCAGTGTGCTCGCGCATGAGATCGGCCATATTGAAGGCTATCACCACCGTTCCCAAATCGAGCGGGCGAAAAGGTATCAACTGGGACTCGGGGTGCTTGGTGCCGTGTTTGGTCGGGGTGGCGGGGCGGATTATGCCCTGCTGGCCGGAAATCTGCTGGCGAAGGGGCAATTGACCCGTTATTCACGCCAGTCTGAAGCTGATGCCGACAGGCGCGGCGTAATTTTGCTGCAACGAGCCGGTTTTAATCCGAAGGCGATGAGTCGCTTTCTGCAGCATCTTGTGAAACTGGAACGGCGAAACTCAGGCATGCT
>CAZUVA010000160.1:0-3082 GCA_964622755.1 uncultured Zetaproteobacteria bacterium | reverse complement strand
CTCATTGCAGTCCTTCTGTTAATTGTTGCCTTCACATCCCTGAAATCGTGCTGGAAAAAGGTGCTTGGCTGGACATTCGGCTTGGGTGCATTGGCTTATCCACCTGCATGGATTGTGATGGGATTTCGCACTGTCGAGATGGGGCCACAGGCTGCGGAAGCCAGCATCATGTGGTTGTTCGGCCCGGCAGTTGCCCTCTTGCTAGCCTCAATGGCAGCTCTTTTTGGCGTATTGATTATCGAAATCATGAAATGGCATGACAAGAAACTTTTTCAATTCCTGTTTGATGCGAACAGAGTATCATAGGCAGTATGAGAAAATACATTGAATTGATCGCCGTATTAATCCTTGTCAGCGCATGCACTGCTTTGACTGATGCTCAAAAAGTGGCTAATCAACAACAGCGTCAAGGCGCAGCGCAAACCATGGATCATAAATCCACCTTTTTTGTTGCCAGCAAAGGGGTTAACGATGGGTATGTGTTCATCTTCCATGTGATGCCCGCGCCGGAAGGCGAGCACTTTAGCAGAACCATGTATCACCTGATGGTAAGCATTGAAAAGGATGGAAAACCTGTCACTGATCTGCACCTGTATTCAGCTGCTAAACATCCGGATGGTAGTGAACAGACAAAAGAGCCGATGATGCAGATGGGTAACTGGTATATGGCGCTTTATAATCTTAGCTATGAGAAAGGCCAACATTGGTTGACTGTATCTTTTGATAAAGCAGGAAAAACCTATTCGTCCGGCGTGTATTATCCGGAAAGAGCGTATCATCAATGATGGATACCCATCACTGCCCTGTTTGCGGCATGGTATCTACTGACTCAAATATCACCAAAATCTACAGTGGCGTGAGCTATCACTTGTGTTCACAACAGTGTCAGCAAAATTTTACCAAGCAACCAACACTCTACTTGGGTATTCATGCTGAAAAATATAAGCGCAAAAGTATTGTCAAAAAACGTACGTTCACACTTGATTCTCCTCTTTTGGATGCAGAGGTGGAAACACTTGAACCGCTCATTTCTGCAATGATGGGGGTTCGGAAAGTTCAAATTTCAGGCGCTGCTGTATCTGTTTCTTATGATCTGCTAGAGGCCACGGCAGAACAGGTCGAAAAAACCATCGAGCAAGCCGGAAATAAACTTGGAAACGGATGGAGCGCCCGCTTAAAACGCGGCTGGGTTCATTACACCGAAGAAACCGAACTGGATAACCTGGCAACAGACGGAGCTGCATGTTGCAACAAACCACCTGCAAAGGGATAATGGTAAGTACCGACCAATGAAGAAAGACAGATGCGAACCATTTTTGGCATGAGTCTTTGAAAAGGATGTGATGAAAGAAACGCCGAGCTGCCCTGTCTGTGGTATGGATGTTGATCTAGATAAACATCTTCAGACAAAACATTACGGTTTCAGCTATTATTTCTGCTCAAGCACATGCCAGCAGGTTTTTTCGCTTGACCCGGACACCTATCTTGATATGCAAATGCAGCGTTTCCACGACCGCTCACATGAACTGGAACTGGTTCGCAAGGAGACGCTGGAGTGCCTCTCCAGAGCGGCCGAATTTAAAGACAATGAAACAGGAAAACATACATCAAGAATTGCCGCTTACAGTCACCGCTTGGCATTGCTAATCGGTTTGAGTCCTGACCATGCAGCGCGTATCCGGGAAACAGCCCCCATGCATGATGTTGGAAAAATCGGCATCCCGGATCATATTTTACTTAAACCGGGGACATTGGATGCCGCCGAACGCAAGATGATTGAACAGCATCCGGAGATAGGCGTTAGAATACTGGGCACAAACCTTCGTTCCGAGATCATGCAAATGGCATCTGTCATCACAATTACCCATCATGAAAAGTGGGATGGTAGTGGTTATCCTTACGGGCTCAGGGAAGAGACAATCCCCGTTGAGGGTCGAATTGTCGCCATATGCGATGTGTTTGATGCACTTATTTCCGAGCGTCCTTATAAGTCGGCATGGCCTGTAAAAAAAGTTCGAACATTCATTGATTCAGAACAAGGCAGCCACTTTGATCCGGCGTTCGCCAGTCTGTTTGTGCAACATTTTAGTGATTTCGTAGATATTCATGATCAGCTTAGAGACATAACACATGGTAATGGCTAACAATAACCCCTCGAAATCCCCTGTTCCCGGTTACCATCCAGTAACCCGCTGGCTGCACGCATCTCTGGTACTGGGTGTTGTTTTTCAGTTAATCTGTGCCGCATTGATGGTGCATCCGAATCATGCGGATGGGAGAAGTACAGGGAGCATGATCAACCATGAAGCTGTGGCTGTTGAAGTACTCCAGCCGACCCACGAGAATGATAAATTGGGTGAAATGTTTATGGCTGAGCATAGAGCTGGAGGCGTGCTGGTCGCACTTATTGTTCTAGCCAATCTGTTGTGGGCTGTGATCGCCAGGGGCAACCCCCGCAAACGCCAGATTGCTATCCTGGTTGCCGCTCAGAACTGGTGGAAAGCATTATCGATTGCAAAAAATCTCCCATTGATAATTTCGGGCAAAAAATCCTTACCGGAACCCGACAATGCTCTGTCGCTGGTATTTGAAATGCTGGGGCTGCTTGTCATGTCTGGCATGGCAATGACCGGCACTGTGATATGGAATTTATGGGAAGGGCCGGGGCATACCGTATCTTCTCAGGCAAAATGGATGATGGAAATACACGCATCTGTTGCTGTATTGCTGTTATTATATCTGGCGGGGCATATATCAATGGCCTTGGTACATGCTCGGGCAGGAGATCCGGTATTTGCCCGGATTCTGCCTTTGGAGAAAAAGAGACGGTCAAAGTAAAATAGATGAAAGTTAATTCTGCCAAATGTATACTTTAGAACATTTAGCATGAACGAATCCGACCCTGACCTGGCATCCACTAGGGTCGAACAATTTTAGGGTGCCAAAACAAGGAGGTTTATATGCTAAAAAGAAGTGCAATAGCCCTGATGATGGGTGGCATGCTTGCAGCAGCACCGACAATCTATGCCGGAGAGTCCGGCACCATGTCCGATGCCCAGCATCGCAAGACCATGGGTGGTTT
>CAZUVA010000159.1:0-3102 GCA_964622755.1 uncultured Zetaproteobacteria bacterium | reverse complement strand
CAGGCAAGCAATGCTCTTGTTCATGCCATTGTGAATCATGCGCCCAACGGGATTATCACTTTTGATGGCAGGGGTGTGGTTCATTCTTTCAACCCGAAAGCAGAGCAGATATTTGGCTATACTGCAGAGGAGATCATCGGGAAGAATTTCGGCGTTTTGCTTCCTGCCGTGATTGGAGCGGATGCATCGAAGCGTGAATCCAGTTCTCTCCTTCATCAGTCCACGCCCCCGGAATGGTTGTTCCAGCCGTCAGTACGGGAATGTGATGGCCTGAACAAGGGAAATAGAATGGTTCCCATCGAACTCACTGTAACAGATATGCGCATTGGCGATGCGTTGTATTTTCTCGGGATTGCACATGATCTGACTGATCGCAAGAAACTGGGTGCTCAACTGGATTATATATCCAGACATGATCAGGTAACAGGTCTGATCAATTATAATGAGTTCATCTCCAGGGTGAATGAGGTTACTGTAGACAATCATCCTTTTATTCTATTTTTTCTGGAACTGGATCGTTTTCAGGCGATCAATGAAGTCCTCGGACACGGGATAGGTGACCAGGTATTGCTGGAAGTCGGCAAACGGTTGGTTTCCCGGTGCAATACGGATGTTCAGGTCGCCCATATCAGCGGTAGCGCATATGCCCTGTTATGGCCGAATCCAACGGGTGAAATACAGTCCATGGACATAGCCAGGTCGTTGCATGCAAGTCTGGCAACACCGCTAAAACTGGAACAATTCAGTCTGGATACAGAGGCATCCATTGGCATCGTCTGTTATCCCGGCCATGGGCAACATGCAGAAGATTTGCTCAGGTATGCCCAGATAGCCATGCATGCAGCCAGACATCGGCAGGTGATGGTTGCAATTTATGATCATGATATGGAGCAATACCAGATTGAATATCTGACACTGGCCAGTGAGCTTCGGCATGCTATTGAAGCCAATGATCTGATTATTTATTACCAGCCCAAGGTTGATATATCCAGCAGGAAAATCGTTGCAACTGAAGCGCTGATACGCTGGCAACACCCTGAAAAAGGATTGATACAACCGGATTTATTTATTCCGATGGCTGAACAAACCGACATTATTCATCCGTTCACGGCATGGTTGATCGATGCGGTCGCAGATCAAATCAGTCAATGGCAGGATAAAGGAATCCATATGATGGTGGCGATCAACCTTGCGCCGAGGAATCTGCTCGAAGCTGATTTGCCGCAGCGCCTCCAGCATGCTCTGAATCGCTGGCATATCGATCCTTCAAGCCTGATGCTGGAAATTACCGAACGGGGTATTATTGCCGAGCCACAACGAGCGCTTGCGATTCTGGATCGTATCCATGATCTGGGTATATCGATCTCGATTGATGATTTCGGGACAGGATATTCATCGCTGAAATATCTGAAGGATTTACCTATTGATGAGCTCAAGATCGATCAAAGTTTTATCAGTGCGATGTATCGGGATAAAACCAGTCTGACCATTGTAAAAATGGTTACCCAGATGGCGCACTCGCTTGGTTTGGAAGTGACTGCGGAAGGGGTGGAGACTGAACAGGACTGGCAGGAACTGGAATCTATGGGCTGTGATCGGATACAGGGATATTATACAGGCAAACCAATGCCTCCCGATGTGTTTGAGCAGTGGATGCTGGAATCTCCATGGGGAAGGCATTCGTAAGAGTGCTGTCTGATCCGGAACTTTTCACGCCTGTTTGATTATAGATTTTCGGGGCTGAAATAAGTGTTGCTCGATGACAGTTGTGTGACACTGTCGGAGAGGTGTTTGTTTTAGGTTCCGGAGGGTTATAATCTGGCGACTATCTAAATCCACTACCCAGTTTTATCTGTTCAAGGAGTTTAACATATGAAAATTGCTATCGCCGGAACCGGCTATGTCGGGCTTTCCAATGCTCTTTTGCTTGCCCAGAACCATGAAGTCGTGGCTCTGGATATTGTGCCGGAGAAGGTTGATCTGCTGAACAGGAAGCAGTCGCCAATTCAGGATACCGAGATCGAGGAGTTTCTGTCCAACAGGCAGCTCAATTTTCATGCGACGCTGGACAGGCATGAAGCGTATACAGGCGCTGATTTCATCATCATTGCAACCCCTACGGATTATGATTCTGAAACGAATTATTTTAATACCGGCTCGGTGGAAGCCGTCATTCAGGATGTTATGGCGATTAACCCGGATGCGGTGATGGTGGTTAAATCGACCGTGCCGGTTGGATTTACCGCCTCTGTGCGGGAAAAGTATGGTTGTGAAAATTTGATTTTCTCGCCCGAATTTTTGCGCGAGGGCAGGGCGCTGTATGATAATCTGTATCCGTCTCGCATTATTGTCGGTGAAAAGTCTGAACGTGCGGAAGTGTTTGCCGGTTTGTTGCAGGAAGGTGCGGTCAAAACAGATATCGATGTACTGTTCACAGGCTCTACGGAAGCCGAAGCGATCAAGCTCTTTGCCAACACCTATCTGGCCATGCGTGTATCCTATTTTAATGAGCTGGATACCTATGCTGCCATCCATGGGCTGGACAGCCGGCAGGTGATTGACGGTGTATGTCTGGATCCGCGCATCGGCAATCACTACAACAATCCTTCATTTGGTTACGGGGGCTATTGCCTGCCGAAAGATACCAAGCAACTGCTGGCCAACTATCAGGAAGTGCCGCAGAATTTAATTCACGCCATTGTTGAGGCTAACACCACCCGCAAGGACTTTATTGCTCAGGATATTCTCAGTCGGAAGCCGAAAGTGGTCGGGGTTCACCGTTTAATTATGAAAGCAGGCTCGGATAATTTCCGTGCATCGAGTATTCAGGGCATCATGAAGCGTATTAAGGCCAAAGGTGTCGAAGTGATTGTCTATGAGCCGGTTCTTGATGAGGCTGAATTTTTTCATTCGCGGGTATTCAGTGATCTGGAGGCTTTCAAACAGGAATCTGATGTGATTGTTGCCAATAGAATGGTGGATGAACTTCGTGATGTTGAGAGCAAAGTTTATAGCCGTGATTTGTTTGGCAATGATTGAACATATTCTTCTGTGTAGACCATGGACGGGCTTGCCAAAACAGTAATGGGGTATGTCGATTTG
>CAZUVA010000158.1:0-3133 GCA_964622755.1 uncultured Zetaproteobacteria bacterium | reverse complement strand
CGACATGCCCCACAGGGTTCAGTATCTCCGTCGAAACCAAGTCGCCCCCGTGAACCGCCAATTCTATACCTTAGAACAGAGTCGACAAGCCCTGTAATACAAAACCGGCAACAAACAACGCCCCAACATAATGGGATTGCAGAAAAAAGGTGAATCCCCAGCGCTCTCCACAACGCAATAACCGGCCACATAGCAACAGCTGCAACACCAGCGCTACCCACCAACCCATTCCCACCCAGAACCCGCCAAGCTTGAATGCAACGACACCCAACAGCGCCACAGTCAACAGCCCGAGCAGAACAATAGCCGGCACTGCATGTTCACCAAGCCAGAGCGCCGTTGATTTAACACCTATTTTCAAATCATCTTCACGATCACCCAGCGCATAAGCCGTATCGTAGGAGAGTGACCAGCAAATGTTGGCAGCAAACAGCAACCATGGAACTGGCGACGAGATATCACCGGTCTCCGCCGCCCAGGCCATGACTGCACCCCAACCGAATGCCATGCCCAACCATGCCTGTGGAAAATGGGTATATCGTTTCAAAAATGGATAACAGCCAGCCAACACCGCACCGACCACAGCCAGTTCCACCACAAAGACGGATGTTTGCGCCACCAGCAACAATGCCATCAACAGCAGCAGTACAAAACCGACCAACGCCGCCCCCGGCGAAATGCACCCTGCGGCAATCGGGCGCTCTTTGGTGCGTTCAACATGAGGGTCAAAATTGCGATCTGCAAAGTCATTCACAACACACCCGGCTGAGCGCATCAATAACACACCGCCAGCAAACACCACTGTATTCTTCAGGCCTGGCAAACCACCCGATGCAGCCAAAAGCCCCCACAAGGTCGGCCACAGCAATAACCAGTAACCCACTGGTCGATCAATGCGCAACAGCCTGTACCAGTCACGGCATGATCCAACAGGTGAAAAAAGCATAGCCAGGATTAGTGCCTAGTTGAAATATCGACGAGCCGTGGTTTCGATGCGTTTCCACATTTCGGGATGAAACACTTCAACGACCAGCGCCCGGGTTCCTGATGGAGAACGCAATACCGAACGTCGAGCCCAACGACCATGATGCAAACCATCCATCTCCAATTGCGCCACACTCAAATCGGAGCGCGCCAACGACAGACCACGATCCAGCAGTAAATTACCAAGTGGTCGTTTGCCTTCCTGAAGATCCTGCATCAGATCGGCAGGCAATTCATCCAGAGGCAGCACTGATTCAGCATCAAACATCACCGAACCGCGATGCATCAACGACACTTGTCTTCTCAATGCAGAATCAGCCATCTGGCTGTCCAGCAATGCTGCTTCATCCGGCCTCGTGTGATCGACAAACTGGTCATGCAAGCGCACTTCCAGCCGAATACCAAAATGGCGCTCAAGAAAACGTGTCAGTGAACCGGCAGTAGCCAACACCGCCGCACAATCACGACTGACGCCAGCATCTTTCGGTTTCCAGTAACGAACCGACTGCCATTGTTGTGAATCCAGACTGCCGAAAAACATGCGCGCATCATGGGCTATCAAACCCAAGGGTCAAGAGCTTGCAACTATTCGCTAATTCAAGTCGAATCTCCCGCCATGTTATGTCGCCTTTATCTGAATCAGGAACTCACACCTGGAACCCGAATCCTGCTTCCAGATGAACAAGCCCACTACCTGCGCAATGTCATGCGTCTTGCCGCCGGAGAACCGCTCGTACTATTCAACGGAAAAGGCGGTGAATTCCATTGCAGAATAGAACAACTGGCCCGCCAACACTCATCCTGCCTGATCGAATCATTTTCAGATATCAGCCGGGAAATGACCCGTCGGGTACATATCATTCAAGCAGCATGCCGCAGTGAAAAAATTGAAATAGTGCTGCAAAAAGCTACAGAACTGGGCGCGGCCAGCTTCCAAATCGTCAGGAGCGAACGCAGTTCACTCAGGCTGGACGGTGCAAAATTAATAAAGCGAATACAACGCTGGCAAAAAATTATCATTGAAGCTGTTGAACAAAGTGGCCGCACCGCCGTGCCTGAAGTAAACTGGCACAACGGCCTGATGGATATTGATCAGCGTGGACTGTGTTTCACCCTGCATCCGGAAACAAATATGAGCTGGCGTGAGCAACGGAACAGTATGTCCATTGCAACAGATATTACCCTGGCCATCGGCCCTGAAGGTGGTTGGAGCACAAACGATATTGACAGATTAACACAAAACGGATTTCAGACGCTCGGTTTCGGGCCTCGTATCATGCGTACCGAAACCGCAGCCCCCGCCCTGCTGGCAGCGATCCAGTCGATAAGCGAAAACTGACATATTCCAATCCGGTGAGGCACTGCTACAATGCGCCGCCTTACGCGATATCCATAGGCCGATGTAGCTCAGTTGGTAGAGCATCTCACTCGTAATGAGAAGGTCTCCGGTTCGATTCCGGACATCGGCTCCAGTTAAATCGTTGAAATATTTTTTTGGATAATCAGATATAAACAGGTAACTCAGATGGAAGGTTTGCCACCCTCCGCATTGAATTTAGCTTTTTCGATATGGTGAATCAATGAGATAACAATAGCTCCATCGCAATCAACGACAGAATAACCCACACCGCGCAGATGAGAATTGTAAAATTTTGAAACCATGGTTTGTTCATTGTTTTCTCCTAAAAATTGGCTAATAGCGCTACTATTATAGCACAAATTTTGGAGAATGGTTAAATACTCGGAAATCCGCCCCGAAAACACAGAAGTATTCGGTTCGGTCAGCTTAGTACACGAGATTATAAATAAGCAGTAGCTATAAGAACAACACCCATCAGAATAACTATTGCAGCAATAGATTTCTTGTCAATTTTATGCCCTTTCATCGCAACATTACTCATTTGCATAGCAGCACTCCTTTACATCATGTAGTTAATAACAGCTTCGTTTCTATCGCTCGTCCTAAAAGATAATGTGACATGGATCACTGGTTTATAAAAAAGAAGCAACAAGACCCAGAGTGCCTACAACAGCTGTCACCATGACTAAGGTTGCAAAATTATCGTTTTCTTGCTTCAGACGTTCTGCTTGCTTGCGTAAACTGGTCATATCAATCTCCCTGATTCTGATCTGACCTGAACGCTATTTA
>CAZUVA010000157.1:0-3135 GCA_964622755.1 uncultured Zetaproteobacteria bacterium | reverse complement strand
ACACCCGGAGGCCCGACAAACAGGATAATCGAACCACCCACGGCTTTTTTGCGCGAACCCACGGCAATAAATTCCAGAATACGATCCTTGACGTCCTCAAGGCCGGAATGATGTTTGTTCAATGCCCGCGCAGCACTTTTCAGGTTATAACGCTCACGACAGGTTTTCCCCCATGGCAAACAGGTCAGCCAGTCCAGATAATTACGTGTTACACTGTATTCCGGCGATGCTGTTTCCAGCATAGCCAGCTTGCTCAGTTCCTCTTCAAAGGCGGTTTCGGCTTCCTCACTGAAAGTCAGTTTCTTCGCCTTTTTGCGAAAATCCTGAATTTCTTTTTCGCGTGGATTTTCATTCATCCCCAGTTCGCGCTGAATTTCCTGTAATTGTTCCTGCAGGAAAAATTTACGCTGCTGTTCGGAAACCCGCTCATCGATATTTTCTCGGATTCTTGTCTGCACCTTGCTGACATTGAGTTCCCGATTAAGCAGCGATACCACTTTCTTCAACCGCTCAAAAATCGCTTCAGTCTCCAGGATATCCTGTAAATCCTCGCGGCTTGCGGAGGTCAGACTGGCGGCAAAATCGGCCAGCCGGTTCGGCTCGTTGACATCAAACCGTGAAGCGAACATGCGCAGCTCTTCTTCGTACAACGGATTATGTTTGAGCAACTCCTTAATCGTGTTGACGATAGCAACGGTATAAGCGCGCAACGTGATATTATCCTCATAGGATGTTTCAGGCCGGTAATGGGCAAGCACACGAATCGGATTTTCACTGGAAAGGAATCCGTCAATGCGGAAACGGCGCAGACATTCCACAACCAGATGCAAACCGTGCCCTTCAATTTCCACTGCTTTGGCGATGCGGGCGACAACACCGACTTCATACAAATTCTCCGGCGCATAGGATTCTTCTTCATCTCGCACCAGCACCAGTCCGACATGCTGCTCGTGGCTGGCTGCCAGATCGCGAACAAGTTTTCCCATCTCATCGCCTTCATAAACCAGCGGTACCACAAGGCCGGGAAACAAAGGCCTGTTGGATAATGGGAGCAGTGTTAATTGCGGAGGCAGCGCCTCGTCGGAGCGCACCAGTTGCGCTTCCTTGCTGTCGGAAGTTTCAGATGTTGCATCAAGAACTTCGGGGTCGTGTATCGTGTCTGGACTCATTAGCTCTTTTTAAGGCAAAATTCATTCGATTTCAAGGCTTGACTAACATACTGGCAGCCCCACATTTAGGCAATCTGTCCCCAAGGAGTTTTGAATGCAGTGGTTCAAAGGCATTTTTCTGTTAATTGTCACCAATTTACTCATCTTTTTCACGCTGGCGATTACCGGCACCATTCTTATCGAAGTGGTATTGCCGAATTTCGGCATCGACCTGCGCGGCTCGATAGCCACATATGAATTCGCCTGGGCCATGGTCTTCGGTTTCGGCGGCGCCTTTATTTCACTGTTCCTGTCCAAATGGCTGGCCAAACGCGGCATGCGCATGCAACAGATCACCACCCCGTCCACTCCAAAGGAAAAAATCGTATTCAACACGGTTTCCGAACTGGCCAAACGTGAAGGCATCAAGATGCCGGAAGTCTGGGTATACTGGGATGATGTGCCCAATGCCTTTGCCACAGGGCCGACCCGCAACAATGCCATGGTCGCCGTATCCTCCGGGCTGGCCTCGAATCTTTCGGATACCGAACTCAGAGCGGTCATTGCCCATGAAATGGGTCATGTCACCAATGGCGACATGATGGCTACCACCCTGCTTCAGGGACTCATGAATACCTTTGTTTATTTTATCGCCCGTATGATTTCCCGCCCCCTGATGGAGCGTAATTACTGGATGGGCTTTGCCGTCTATATGGCGCTGCAATTTGTGCTGTCAATTCTGGCCATGATCCCCATCTGCTGGTTTTCACGCCGCCGCGAATTCCGCGCCGATGCCTTTGCCGCCGGCGCAGTCGGTGCAGCATCCATGGCTTCAGCCCTGCAGAAAATCGAATCATTGTCGCAGCAAACGCTGGCCTCGGAACAGCGGGAAGAAGGTATGAGTGATGATGCACTTGCCACCATGAAAATTCACGGCAAATCAACCGGCATCTCTCACCTGTTTGCTACCCACCCGCCAACAGAAGCACGCATCGCCGCACTGAAGACGTTACCGCGACAGTAAGCACGGTTCGACCACGAATACACACGAACTCCCGAATACGATCAGAGCCATTATAACCCGTATTCATTCGTGAGTATTCGTGGCTCGTTTTTTCCTGTTCAATCCACTCCTCGCCTGTAACCCGCTGCTCTTCACCCGTTCACTTCATCCGTTCGCACTTGACTGATCCCGCCCTGTCCATGACTGTTCAAGCATGAAACATCAAACCGCAGCCATGCTGGTCATCGGCAATGAAGTACTTTCCGGACGCACCCGCGAAGCCAATGCGTATCTGGCTGCACAGAAATTATTCGATCGCGGTTGCAAGCTGGGAGAAATTGCCGTAATTCCAGACCTGGATGAGGCCATTGTGTCCACCCTGAACCGGTTGAGGCATCAGTTCGATGCCGTGATCACATCCGGCGGCATTGGCCCCACGCACGATGACATCACCATGGAATCGGTTGCCAGGGCTTTCGGGGTCGATCTGATTGAGCATCGTTTCATTGTACAGGCCATGAAGGAATATTATGGCAATGAGGGAATGAATGATGGCCGCAAACGCATGACCCGTGTTCCTGCCACCGCCTCGCTGATCCGCTGCGAAAAAACCATTGCGCCGGGAGTACGCATTGACAACGTCTATGTGCTGGCCGGCGTACCGGATATTTTCGCCTCGCAACTGGAATCGATTCTGGATGATTTCGGCTCAACCCCCTATCAGCGCCATGAAATTGAAGTCGCCCTGCCCGAAAGCCTGTTTGCCGCCGGGCTCACCGCTATTCAACAACAATACGACGATGTCGAAATCGGCTCGTACCCGGGCCGCTGCGGCCCCGATCCCTGCGGCAAGATATGCCTTTCCAGTCAGAATCCGGAGCGCCTGCAACAGGCTGCAGCTGAAGTAGAATCGATGTTAAAAGGCTTATAAAAACCACTTCCCGTAACTCAATCTTTTACGCCTGACTCCCCCGCATCAATCTG
>CAZUVA010000156.1:0-3156 GCA_964622755.1 uncultured Zetaproteobacteria bacterium | reverse complement strand
GCAAAAGCGGATTTTATTGAAAAAACATCGTGAAGCGGTAATCATGCAAGCATGGAATGTAAGCAGGGGAGCAGAGGGCCTAATGCGCTATTGCTTGGTATAAATCGGGTGATATGCCAGGGCTGGCACCGCTTGTCCAAAGAGAAGGTCAGTTTACCGGACGGGCCGCTTATTTTGGTCGGAAACCATATCTGCGGGCTGGACCCTCTGTTGATTCAGGCCTCTGTGAATCGCCCCTTATCTTTTCTGATGGCGCGCGAGTATTATCAAAGTATGTGGTATATGCGATGGGGTTTTGACATGGTGGGAGCCATCCCGGTCAATCCCGGTGGCGCCAATTTACAGGCATTGCGGCAGGCCACCCAGGTTGTACGGGACGGTAATGCGTTATGCATGTTTCCGGAAGGGGCGGCTAATCCTCCGATTCCATTACACCGTATCATGCCCGGTGCCGCGCTGATTGCGCGTGAAACCGGGGCACCGATTATTCCATTTCGGGTATCCGGGGTATGGCCATTTGATCACGTGCATCTGTGGCACTCATTTTACCGCCGCAGTCGTGCCAAAGTGGTCGTAGGTGAGGCGATTCAATTGTCGAAAAGCAGCGAGGGAAAAGAAGGGCTTCGGGATGATACGCAGATTATTCGTCATGCTATCAAATCTCTTGCAAGATATGATTCCAGGCCTGATTGACAGCTACCCCGATTTTCTACATCAAAGTTTTAAGATCATATATCCAAACCACGCGAACTTAAATCACCTGATATCTGTTCCAGATCATCCATATGATCACCTGAGTCCTTAAGGTTTACCATTTTTATTTTCAGGCGCAGATTATTCACCGAGTCGGCATGGCGCAGTGCTTCATTTTCTGTAATCAGTCCTTCCATCCACAATGCCAGCAACGATTGATCGAAGGTTTGCATGCCGTAATTTTTGCCGGTAGCCATGAATTCCTTAATTTCGGAAATAGACCATTTGATGATAAGATCAGAAATACGCGGTGTATTGATCAGAATTTCTACAGCGGGTAAACGTTTGCCATCCAGCGATCTGACCAGCCGTTGCGACAATACAGCTTTCATATTCAGAGCCAGATTCAGGCAGATTTGTGGATGCATATCTTCCGGGAAAAAGTTGATAATACGTTCCAGTGCCTGATTGGCATTGTTGGCATGTAATGTTGCCAGGCACAGGTGGCCGGTCTCTGAGAACTCGATGGCATGTTCCATCGTCTCACGATCACGTATTTCACCAATCAGAATCACGTCAGGAGCTTGCCTGAGCGTATTTTTCAGCGCCGCCTGATATGCCAGAGTATCGGTGCCGATTTCGCGTTGGGTGATGACAGATTTCTTGTGCTGATGGAGAAATTCAATGGGGTCTTCAATAGAAATAATATGGCCGGCCTGATTGCTGTTACGCCAGTCGATCATCGCCGCCAGCGAGGAAGACTTGCCGCAACCTGTGGCACCAACCATGAGAACCAATCCCCTGGGCTCCATGACCATATCCCTGAATATATCCGGCAGCCCCAGTTCATCGATGGTTGGTACTTTCAGATTCACTTTGCGAATGACCATGCCAATATGACCGCGTTGGCGGAAAATATTAACACGGAAACGGCCTATTTCATGAAATGAAAGTGCAAGGTTCATTTCATATTCGGCTGCAAATGTGCTCCGTTGTTTGTCGTTCATCATGGAATTGGCCAGCTGTTCGCATTGAACGGCAGTCAGGGCGGGTTGATCCATGGTATGAACGATGCCATTGATTCGATAGGAAGGGGGCATATCTGTTGTAAGATAGATATCCGATGCATCGCGTTTTTCCATCACAGACAGGAGTTGTTTGATGGACAGCTCTTGAGAATCAGTTGCTTTCATACTCTTATTATCTCTTGATGAAATACTAATGAATTCAGCCGAGCAGAGAGCACTAGACAATGCCTCCACCGAAGAGTTTTTTGTTGCTGCTTTTCTCCATTGCTGCCTGTTGGGTGATTTTACGTGACTTGACCAGTTGTTGCAGGTGCGAATCAAGTGTTTGCATGCCATCTCGCTGTGACGTTTGCATGACAGACACCATTTGGGCGATTTTATTTTCACGAATCAGGTTTCGTATGGCAGGTGTTCCCAGCATAATTTCATGAGCGGCAATACGTCCTGTTCCATCAGTGATTTTGATCAGGGTTTGCGAAATTATGGCGCGAATCGATTCAGAGAGCATGGAGCGTACCATTTCTTTTTCTCCGGCCGGAAAGACATCAATGATTCGGTCGATAGTCTTGGGTGCAGAGGAAGTGTGCAGGGTGCCGAATACCATATGGCCGGTTTCTGCGGCGGTCAAAGCCAGGCGAATGGTTTCCAGATCACGCAACTCACCAACCAGAATGACATCCGGATCTTCACGCAGGGCACTGCGCAGGGCATTGGCGAACGAGTGGGTATGCGGCCCCAGTTCACGCTGGGAAATCAGACAGTTTTTGGAACGGTGTACGAATTCAATCGGGTCTTCAATGGTCAGAATATGTCCGCGTTCGGTGTCATTGCGATGGTCGATCATCGCTGCCAATGTAGTTGATTTACCGGAACCGGTGGGGCCTGTGACCAGGCATATTCCGCGTGGCATCATGGCAATATCACGGAAAATCTGAGGGCAACTTAATTGATCCAGTGTTAAAACTTCATTGGGGATAACACGGAATACTGCACCCATACCGCGCCGTTGTTCAAAGGCATTGACGCGAAAACGGGCGATTTCGCCGAGCGAGAACGAAAAGTCGATTTCCATATGCTCTTCAAATGTTTTGCGCTGGGTATCGCTCATGATGTCGTACACCATGCCTTGCACGTCACGCCTGTCGATATCAGGCATTTTAATACGCGTCATATCACCATTGATGCGGATCATTGGAGGCTCACCTGATGACAGGTGCAGGTCTGAAGCATTGTTTTTAACTGTAAATGCAAGCAGTTCAGATACTTCCATGATTACTCCTCAATGCCATATACTATCTGTCGGCAACCCATTAGCAGAGCATAAGAGAGTGAGTCATTTGCTGCAAGTTCGGCTTGTCACATTCGGGTGGCGCATATGTTCCTAGAGACCTCTGCATCATGCCCCTTTTGGGTTACATCTGCGTTTTCGCCTTGA
>CAZUVA010000155.1:0-3214 GCA_964622755.1 uncultured Zetaproteobacteria bacterium | reverse complement strand
CAAAGTGGGGACGCAGATTGCCGCTCATGACTTTTGCAAGTGGCTCATAAGAGGCGGTCAATCCTTCTGCTGACCAAACTGGTACAGTGAATTCATGCGGCGAATAATATGTGGCAGCACATTCATGCGGGAGCGATCAAGATGCATGCGCAGGCGCGGCAGGTGGTCGTAGCATTTATCGTCTGATTTCGGCCATTGGAAAACCTGATCAATCATGCCATCGCTGAGCACATCGGAAAACTCCGCATTTAACCGTTTGAGAGCGTGATCGGAGAGCGGATTGATGATACGTAGCAGAATACATTTGCCGACATAGCGAAAGCTGTGATAATTCACGTAGAAGTCACGAATATGGTTCACTGCGGATTTGATGCTATCGGTGTGATAGAGGAGATGATTATCCTCCGAATCAATGAGCCCGTCTTTCACCAGTCGACGCATCCATGAGCGCATGAACGGCCCCCAGAAATCATCACCGGGCGCTTCCAGCATGATGACGGGTAGCGGCGGATTGCGACCGGTTTGCAATAATGTCAGCGTTTCAAATGTTTCATCCAGCGTACCAAAACCACCGGGGGTGAGTACAACGGCATCACTTTCCTTGAGAAAAAACACCTTGCGAGTAAAGAAATACTGGCAGTAAAAATGGCGTGGAGAATCGATCATGACCGGGTTGGGCAGTTGCTCCATGGGTAGATTGATATTGATAGCAAAGGAGTTCTTTTCACCGGCACCTTCATTGGCAGCCTGCATCATGCCACCGCCGCCACCGGTGATAATCATAAAGCCGGCTTTTTTCAGGGCTGCGGCGCACTGATAGGCATGCTCATAGCGCGGATGGTTTTTTGGTGTTCTGGCCGATCCGAAAATGGCCACCTTGCGGTGTGACTGATAGGGCTTGAATACCTCCAGTCCCTGGCGCAATTCGGACAGCATTCTGGACAGCATTTTGATATCTACATTTTCATAATCGCCGGATACCAGTTGTAGCGTTTCAAGAATCAGGGTGCGTTTATAAGGGGAATCATTCTCGTAATTTGCGAGTAGCGCCTGTACATGATGACGGATATTTTCCGGCAGGTCATCCATGCAGGCTGCTTCGCTCATAGAGTTCGGATCAGGTGTTTACTTCGGTGCATTGATGATTACGTCAATACGCCGGTTCATGTCTCGGCCCTGCGCAAATTCATTGCTGGCGATAGGGCGAACTTCACCATATCCCAGCGCTTTTAAACGTGAGCCGTCAGCGCCGGCCGCAATAAGAAAATCGCGCACGGCTTCGGCGCGTTTCAGCGATAAAACCTGGTTGGGTTTGACATCGCCACGATCATCAGTGTGACCTTCGATGCGCAGGCTACGCTCCTGATAAATATCCATCGCCTGTTTCAATCGGCCCAGCAAATCGAAGTATTTCGAACCCATCTTGCTTCTTCCGGAATGGAACTTCAGTCCGGTGAGTCGAATCAGCAGTGAATCGTCAAGATTGACCAGAATTTCTACTTCACCCTGTTTGAAGAGTTTTTGTAGCCGCTGTTGCCGTTTTTTCTCGAAGGTTTCCCGCTCCAGTTTTGCTTTGAATGCTTCCTTGATCGTGGATAACTGGCTTTGCTGTTGCTGCTTCATCTCATCGGTTTGTGCCGCCAGTTTGTTTTGCAGTTCTGTTCCAAGTCTGGCCATATCCAGACGATGCGCTTCGCGTTCATCGGCCAGTTCCTTGTTCAGCCTTTTAACGCCCCGCAGCAAATCCTTGCTTTCGATATCTGTCAGCATGGGGCTGGATTCATTACTGATCCCCAACTCATGAGCCAGTTGCAGTTTCAGTGTTCTTGTTTTCAGAATGAGTTCTTCATGACTGCTGCGCTTCCTGCGCCATGCCCTGACCTGTTGGGCGACATGCATGGATTCACGAGCCAGATATAAACCGGACTCCGGATATTCAGGCACGGTGCGGACTCTCCCCCTGTTGAATGCCTCCAGTTCAGCCAGTTTATCCTTGGCTGCCTGATATATATGCGGTGCATACTGTTTGGCATTGGCGTTAGCCGCCTTACCAATTGTGCTTGCTGTCAGTTCGGTGAGCCATGGCAGTGTTTTGTCCAGCACCTGCCTGTAATACTTCGCCGCTTTATCAGTATGGCTCTGGGTTTGATTAAGCTCTCCACGTTCATGTGTTTCAATAGCCAGCGTTAATTCACGTTCGGCATTTTGAACAATCTGTGTTGGCGACAGGTCGCTGATTGCTTTGCCGGATGATGCGATGATCTCGGTGGTAGCGACTGCGCCTTTACGCAGACCCAACAGCTTGGCGAAGCGCTGTTTGAAGTCTGTGGCGGTCTGTTTGGCTTCGCTTAGTTTTTCAGCTGCTTTAGCGAGTGCAGCATCAACGTCTTGCTGCTTTTCCTGCTCGCTTGCCAGCATGGCAGCACCCATATAGGCCTCGGCTCGTTCGATGGTTTGCGGCGCGAAGCGATGGTTTGCGCCATGTTTGAATGTTTTGATCTGTTGTTGTAACAGCTCCTGATTATTGTTTGCAGCCTGCAAAGGAGCGCTGAACAATAGTGTGGTCAGAAGGGCAATGAGGAAATAGCGAAAGTCAGGCAAGGTGTAGCATCCTTTCCAGCGCCAGTTTGGCCCAGCGCTTTTGTTGTTGAGGTACTGTAATTTGATTGCTGATGCTCTGATATCCGTTTCTGGAATCACGGATGGATGTCAGTGCTGCACACAGGTGCTGCGGATCAGTGCGAAACATGGTTGAGCACATGCATACCATGGGCGAGAGAAACCAGATGGGTTTGTCCGGGAACTGAATACGCAGGCGGTTAACCAGATTCAATTCTGTACCAATGGCAAATGTTTGCCCTGTTTTGGCTTCTGATACTTGTTTGATAATCATTTCGGTAGAGCCAACAAAATCGGCTGTTTCACAAACAGCGCGCGAGCATTCCGGGTGAGCCAGTATTTCAATGCCTGCATGATTGCGACGCATAGTATCGGCATGTTCCGGCTTGAATAACTGATGCACTGAACAAAAACCTTTCCATAGAATCAGGCGCGCCTGTTTAATTGCTTCGGGACTGTTTCCTCCGAGCGGCAGAGACGGATCCCAGATAATCATATCCGAATCTGGCACACCCATCGCCACGGCGGTATTTTCTCCCAGATACTGATCCGGGAAGAAAAGAATCTTTTCCCGATTGCCCCAGCTCCATTCGAG
>CAZUVA010000154.1:1400-3223 GCA_964622755.1 uncultured Zetaproteobacteria bacterium | reverse complement strand
AGATCGGCGTAACGATTCGATTGATCCATTGAGAAATTCCTCCAGAGTAGTTTATGAATGAGAAAGCTTGCGCCCCTCTCCTTCGCGGCAGAGCATGATAGACCTCTTCAGCGACGAGGGGAAGACTAGAAATATACTTCCATAATGTAAAATCAAAGGTTATGATGTCTTCCATCAATTTTTTTGATACTTTCCGCATCAGGGGGGATAAATGAACATAACACTGAAGCAGTTTAAAATCCTTGAAGCCATTGTCGAGAAGCGCAATTACACCAAGGCTGCTAAATCGTTATTCATGACCCAGCCTGCAGTGTCCATGCAAGTTAAACAAATGGAGGAACAGATTGGTCTGCCTCTTTTTGAGCGGGAAGGGAAACAGGTCACAACAACTGAAGCAGGTCTGGAATTGCTTCATTATGCGCAAAATATCCGCCAGCAAATAAACGAAGCCTCGGAAGTCATGGAAGAACTCAGAGGTCTGAAACGAGGCAAGTTACATCTGACCATGGCTTCGACAGCCAACTATTTTGCCCCACAACTCATTGCAGCGTTCCACCATAAATATCCCGCCGCCCGGGTAACGCTGGATGTGACCAATCGTACCGGTCTGTTAAATGCGCTGGACAATAATACAACCGATATGGTCATCATGGGAACCCCGCCGGATGGGCATCAGCTGACAGGTATTCCATTTCTGGAAAACCCGCTGGTGGTAGTGGCCTGGCCCGAGCATCCGTTAGCCCGCCAAAAGTCCATTCGGCTTGCAAATGTCGCCGACGAAGATTTTATTGTACGCGAACCCGACTCCGGCACCCGCATGGCTACAGAACGCTATTTCGCCGAACATCGCCTGAGCCTGAGACCACGCATGGAAATGAACCGTGCTGAAGCCATTAAACAAGCTGTGATGGCCGAACTGGGGCTGGGCATCGTATCATTGCATACGATTGAAATGGAACTGGCCCTGAAGCGACTGGTAATACTGAATGTCGAAGACTTCCCCATTATTCGTCAATGGCATATCGTTCACCGCGACAACAAACGCTTTGCTGCCATTCCGGACGCTTTTAAGACATTCGTTCAGGAAAATGCCAGAGAACTCATTGATATCGCCGCCCTGAAGAAAGGATGAACCGCCCCATGCAAATGATACCCAAAAAAAACAGCATCACTGCCACCTTGCAATTTGATTTTCGCGGCCAGACATTCAAACCCTCGATCACTGTTGATATGGATGTGTTGATGCAGAAGCAGGGCGACCTCAATGGCCTGTATGATATGCTTGCTGCCTCCATCGGGCTGGATTGCTACCGAC
This sequence comes from uncultured Zetaproteobacteria bacterium, assembly GCA_964622755.1. Taxonomy (GTDB): domain Bacteria; phylum Pseudomonadota; class Zetaproteobacteria; order Mariprofundales; family Mariprofundaceae; genus Mariprofundus. The sequence goes on along the minus strand of CAZUVA010000154.1, from coordinate 1,908 downwards.
ATGAATACGATGTCATGCTAATGCACGAAATTACCTTTTCAGAACCATCCGGACCGGTCAGCGATTTTGTCATGGATGGCCAACTCAACTTCGATGGTTTTGTCGAAACATGGCAAAAACAGAAGGCGCTTTGTGCACTTGATCCCATTGCCCGGAAATATCTGGACATTGTTGACCTGGATCAGCATCCGGATATCCGGAATGCTCTGCTCGAAAGCTATCGCTTAGGTCAAATGACACATCGTAAAGAGCAATCTCAGGCAATGAGCTCTTTTTAGGCAACAGACTCATCTGAAATCACAATACCATCTTCATCTGCATAGACGAATTCACCCGGATGAAAGCTAGCACCGACAAAATGAACTGGGATATCCATCACACCCTGATTAGATTGATTGTTTTACGCGGAATCGTCGCCAGCGCTTCCAAAGTAACAACCTGACCGCAAAAAGAAGTTATGCCACCAAAATCACGAAATATAGGAGCTGCCACCTATAGCTCATCCATG
>CAZUVA010000154.1:0-1300 GCA_964622755.1 uncultured Zetaproteobacteria bacterium | reverse complement strand
AACACTGAAACAAATGTGTTAAAGTGGAAACTGCATCGTTTTTCACCTAGTGTTGCGGGCCTCAAATCAACAAATTACCGGAGTGTTTTGGACATCATGGATGACTTAATGGCGCAAGGCCTGCAATTGATGGCATTGGGAATGGGAACCGTATTTCTCTTTCTCACTGTGCTGATTGGCGTGATTACGCTGGCTTCACGCATCATTCAGAAACTCGATCTTGAACCAGAGCACGTTGCCAATGCAACACGTTCAAGCCATGATGACCTTCTTGAAGTTTTCAGCGCCGCTGTAAAACAATATCGTTCTGATCACCCCCGTCGCAAATGACCATAACACCCCAATCATTGCTCAGGAGAAATCTGTAGATGAACAAGCCACTCGGAATTACCGAAGTCGCCCTGCGTGATGGCCACCAATCGTTATTGGCCACACGTATGCGCATTGAAGACTTGCTGCCTATTGCAGAAAAACTGGATAAAATCGGTTACTGGTCGATGGAAATATGGGGCGGCGCCACCTTTGACTCCTGTATCCGTTATCTGGGTGAAGACCCGTGGGAGCGCCTGCGCCTGCTCTCCGCAGCCATGCCAAACACGCCTTCGCAAATGCTGTTCCGAGGCCAGAATATTCTCGGCTACCGCCATTATGCCGACGATGTTGTCAACGCCTTTGTCGAACGCGCTGCCGAAAACGGCATGGATGTATTCCGTATATTCGATGCCATGAACGATATCCGCAACCTCAAAACAGCAGTTCAGGCTGCCCTGAAAGTAGACAAACATGCGCAAGGCGCGATTTCCTATACGGTCAGTCCGGTGCATACGATGGGCATGTGGATTGATATGGGCAAAGAACTGGAAGATATGGGTTGCCATTCAATCTGCATCAAGGATATGTCCGGCCTGCTCAAACCCTATGCGGCAGAAGAGATTGTGTCTCGCTTGAAGGAATCCGTCAGCATTCCGATTGCGCTGCATTCGCATGCCACCACCGGCATGAGCACATCCGCCATTCTCAAGGCCGTTGAAGCCGGCGTGGATATGGTCGATACCAGCATTTCATCGATGAGCCACACTTACGGACATTCGGCCACGGAATCCGTGGTCGCCATTCTGGAAGATGAAGAGCGCGCAACAGGTCTGGATCTGAAACTGCTGGAAGAAGTCGCCGCAGATTTACGAGACATACGCAAGAAATATGAAAAGTTTGAAGGCTCATTGCGCGGCATCGACTCGCGCATTCTGGTCGCACAGGTACCCGGCGGCATGCTGACCAATCTGGAAAGCCAGCTGGTATT
>CAZUVA010000153.1:0-3289 GCA_964622755.1 uncultured Zetaproteobacteria bacterium | reverse complement strand
CCCTTCCCCGCCACCATAATCAGGCAGCGCCGCGCCCCATTGAGTGCGCGATATCCCATGCTGACGCGTTCGGATGGCGGCTTGGGGGAGTTGTAAACAGGAATTGCCAGACGATGATCATCCAGAGCGGGATTGTCGGGGAATAGGCTGGCGGTATGGCCATCCTCGCCAATGCCCAGCAGAATCAAATCCATCGCCGGCGCATCGGCCAGTAGCGCATTATAACGCTCTGCCGCAATCTCCGGCCCCAGTTCGGCGTCCATTCGATGAATCTGCACTGTCGGTACTGCCACATGATTCAACAGCGCTTCATCGGCCATCCGGTCGTTTCGTTCGGCGTCGCCAATCGGCAAACAGCGTTCATCACCAAACCAGACATGTATTCTTGACCAGTCAACATCCGCATCACGCAGCGATTCATAGCAATGCTTCGGCGTAGTGCCTCCAGCCAGCACCCAATGAAATTCGCCACGCATAGCAATTGCTTCAGCAGCGGCCTCGATCACTGCATTGGCGGCATACTGCGCAACGGCTTCTGCATCGGCGCATGGATGAATATTCATCCCATCACGAATGTGATCAGTCATCGGCAGGTTTAATGGCATGGCCGCCAAAACCGGCGCGCTGTGCATTCACAATCTTGCCGGCGAATGCATCTGCCTGGCGACTGCGAAAACGCATCTGCAAGGCCAGCGTCATCACCGGGGTCGGTATGCCCAGATCAATCGCTTCATTGGCCGTCCATCGTCCTTCGCCGGAATCATCCATCCAGTCAGACAGGGAGGACAGATCGCCATCCTGTTCCAGCGCATCGCCGGTCAAATCCAGCAACCATGATGAAACCACCGAACCGTGCTGCCAGACGCGGGCAATCTGATGCATATCCAGATCGAATTCCTCTTTGGCTTTCATCAATTCAAAGCCTTCGGCAAAAGCCTGCATCATGCCGTATTCCATGCCGTTATGAACCATCTTGACGAAATGGCCGGAACCGACCGGCCCCATATGACCCCAACCCTTGCCATCATTCGAGGCCAGCGTGGTCAAGGCAGGTGCAATCAGATCAATGGCTGCTTTTTCACCGCCGATCATCAGTGAATACCCATTCTGCAAACCCCACACGCCACCGGAAGTGCCGCAGTCGGCAAAATAGATGCCTTTTTCCGACAGTTCAGCGCCACGGCGCTGGCCTTCTTTATAATTGGAATTACCGCCATCGATAATCAAATCGCCTGCTTCGACGCCCGCGTCCAGCAGTCCGGCAATCGTGCCATCGACAAACTGGTGCGGTACCATCACCCAGATCACACGGGGCGTTGGTAATTTTGCCACCAGATCAGCCAGATTAGTTGCTGCCTCTACGCTGTCGAATTCCACGGCCAAAGCGTTACCCGGCACAGCATCCACATCATAGGCGACCACTTCTTCACCGCCCTGCGCCAAGCGTTTTGCCATATTGCCGCCCATGCGACCCAACCCAATCATTGCCAGTTTCATATTCAATTCCCCTTTTTTATAATCAAAATATTTTTATACCGCAAAGGAAAGTCACAACCATGAAAATCTTTTAGACTCATTTTCTTTGCGTGCTATGCGGTGATGCTTTTCGCTTTTTATGTTAATCCGTATCGTCGGGCGCCATCCATTCCTGGGTATCGACAATCACATTATAACGCTCGCGCGCCGTGCGCATCAGGCGACCGGCGAACTGGGGCTTGTCCATCAATACTTTGCAGAAATCGCGCTTTTCCATAATGTATAAGGCGCAATAGGTTACTGCGCGCACCGATGCCCGGCGCTTTTTGGTCACCAATAGACTCAATTCGCCAAACACCTGACCATCGCTCAGGGTGGTGATGACATCGCCTTCCTGATCGATAATATCAACACTGCCCATTTCAATGATGAACAACTCGCGCCCCTCATCACCAAACCGGGCGATTTCATCGCCGGCATTGAACACCGCAGGCTTGAGCATCATAGCAAAGGCATGCAGCATCGTTTTACCGCTACCCTCAAACATCGGTACGCGTTCCAACGCCTGTTGCGGCGTACGCGCCAGCCAGCGCCGGTGATCGGGAGCGAGCAAATTAAACGCCGCCTTCGGCCCCCATGATCCGAACGGATAATTGGGGAAGTCGCGTGCCTTTTCATTGCCCCATACATCCAGAATCGGCTGCACAATGCGCCAGGCAGTCTCGACCAAATCCGAACGCGAAAACAGTGACGGGTCGTCATGCATGCAATCATACAACATGGTTTCATAACCGGTGCCGGGATGCGTGATAAACGCCTCGTCATACTCGAAATTCATATTGACCTTGCGCATATGCATGGACGGCCCCGGTCGCTTAGCCAAAAAACGAATCTCAATCCCTTCATTGGGCTGAATGCGGAAAATCAATTGATTCGCCTCCAGTTGACCGGCAGCCGGCGTACCGCGAAAGGTAAATTCCGGCGCGCGACGGAACTGCACGACAATCTCGGTGGATTTGGTGCGCAGCGCCTTGCCGGATCGTAAAAAAATAGGAACCCCGTGCCAGCGCCAGTTATCAATGCGCAGTTTCACCGCCGCATAGGTTTCGGTATTGGAATGCGAATCAACCGAATGCTCATCCCGATATGCTTTGGCCGGACTGCCATCAAGGTTAGCGCCCTCATCATACTGACCGCGCACAGCCATGTGCCGAACCTCATCATGCTTCATAATCCGCACTGCACTTAACAGCTTGAATTTTTCATTGCGAATAGCTTCCGCCTCAAATGAGGTTGGCGGCTCCATGCACAGGTATGCCATCATCTGAAACAGATGATTCTGAACCATATCGCGAATCACGCCGGACTGATCATAATAACCGCCCCGCCATTCTACCCCGACCTGCTCGGTCGCCGTAATCTGAATATGATCAATATGGGTGCGATTCCACAACGGTTCAAACATGCCATTGGCAAAACGGAAGGCGAGTAGATTCTGCACCGTTTCCTTACCCAGATAATGATCAATTCGATACACCTGACTTTCTTTCCAGTAGGTTAGAATCTCACGATTCAATTCCTGCGCCGAGGCCAGATCGGTGCCGAAGGGCTTTTCCACAATAATGCGCCGCCAGCCATCCCCACCGTGATTCAGACCAACCACCTCTAGCCCTGTAGAAATCATCCCGAAAACCGATGGCGGCGTAGCCATATAAAACAGCACATTGCTTTCAGTATCATAGCGGCCATCAAGCGCCTGCAGAAAAGATTTCAGTTTCCGGAAAGCATCCTCATCATCAAAACGTCCTTTCAG
>CAZUVA010000152.1:0-3295 GCA_964622755.1 uncultured Zetaproteobacteria bacterium | reverse complement strand
AAAAAAATTGTAATACTGCTTACCCGCCGCCAATCATGTGCACCAATTCAATGCGATCACCTTCTTGCAAATGCGTCGAATGATATTGGCTTTTTGGCACCACTTCGAGATTCCGTTCAACAGCAATCATGCGCTGCTCCAAACCCAGTTCCGCAACCAGCTCTTGCAGAGTCTGTGCAGAAACAAAACACTGTTTTCCATTCAGTTGGATACTATTACAGTCAGACATAAATCCTCAAAAACGTCATATTTTATGAGTTTATTCGTTGTTTCTTACAAAATACAGGCTATTTCCAGCCATTATAGAACTATATCCGGATTGACCGTATATGCCTGTGCTGTAGTGTGAGCCACATGCTAGCAGCAAGCGACTCTGCACCCAACACTCAGCCGCAACAGGCTTTATCTACCCCCATGCCGGGAAACTGGCATGGCGTTTCAGACGGTATGGCGACAGCAATAAAAGCAATTCGGGAAGGCAATCTGGAACAGGCGGAATTTACCCTGACAGAACTGCTTGAATTTTCACCTGTAGAAATCAGGGCATGGAAATTACTCGCCAGAATTCAGCGACAGCTGGGCCATATAGAAGAAGGAATAGCCAGCGCAACTCGCGCACTGCAATTACAGAATAACACCCTAAGCGATGAGCCACTGGCATCTGTCACGCTGGCCAGATTACTCTGGCAACAAAATGAATATCATGAAGCTATGCGGATGCTCGATTTGCTGATTAAAAAATGCCCGGACGATACTGAGCTAAGTACGCTTAAGTTGCATTGGGACATGGAGAAAACAGCATGAAAACATCACGTATCCTTGTCCTGCATGGCCCAAACCTGAACATGCTCGGTACACGCGAACCCAACCATTATGGAAGCCAGTCACTAACCGAGATCACGGAAAAAATGATTACGCTTGGTGATTCATTGAACCTGGAAATTACCAGCTTTCAAAGCAATCATGAAGGTGAACTGGTGGATCGAATTCAGCAGGCCGTATCTGAACATATCGACGGCATTGTAATCAACCCAGCCGCTTATACACACACAAGCATCGCTATGCGCGATGCAATGTTGGCAACAAACATTCCGTTTGTTGAAGTACATTTATCCAATATTCACAGTCGCGAGGAGTTCAGACATCGTTCCATGTTAGCTGATGCGGCTACCGGTGTTGTGGCAGGCTTCGGCGCTACCTCCTATTTACTGGCCCTGAGAGGGCTTGCCGAGTTTTTACATCAATCACAACAAACAACAGAAAATCATACAGGAGTATAACGTGGACATTACGCAAATTCGTAAACTGATTCGGCTGATACAAAGCTCGGATGTTACTGAAATAGAAGTCACACAAGGAGATCAGACTGTTCGCATCTCCCGCCAGAATACAGCGGCACCTGTAGCTCCACCTGTCGCCGCAGGTTATGTTTCCCCGGAAGCTCCAGCCACCGTCGTCACACCACCCGCTGAGACTAATAACAACGAAGAGCATCAGGTCACCTCTCCAATGGTGGGAACATTTTATACCGCTCCAAGTCCTGATGCGGAAGCCTTTGTCACTACCGGGCAGAAAGTCCAGAAAGGTGAAACCCTGTGTATTATTGAGGCGATGAAAATGATGAATGAAATCGAAGCGGAATACAGTGGTGTGGTTGAAGCAATTCTGGTTGAAAATGCTTCACCGGTCGAATACGGCCAGCCTATCTTTGTCATCACGCCACTGGCGTAAGCGGGGATTCCATGTTTCATAAAATTCTTATTGCCAATCGCGGAGAAATTGCCGTTCGCGTTATCCGTGCCTGTAAAGAGTTAGGCATTCTGTCCGTAGCGGTTTATTCGGAAGCCGACCGCGATTCAATGCATACAAGGCTCGCAGACGAATCTGTTTGCATTGGCCCCGCTCCAAGCGCCAAATCCTATCTGAATATAGCCGCCCTCATGGCTGCAGCGGAATTGACTGATGCTGAAGCTATTCATCCGGGTTTTGGTTTTCTGGCTGAAAATGCAGAGTTTGCAGATATCGTCATTGAATCCGGACTGGTATGGATTGGTCCCACGCCTGCATCCATGCGCACCATGGGTGACAAAGTCACAGCCAAAAAAGAGATGGAGATTGCCGGCGTGCCTCTCGTTCCCGGTTCCGATGGTGCAGTGGAAACAATTGAAGAAGCAAAGGCCATTGCCAAAGAATACGGTTTCCCAATCATCATTAAGGCTTCTGCCGGTGGCGGCGGGCGTGGCATGAAAATCGTGCATTCGGAAGCATCACTGCCGAATGCATTTTCCATGTGTAAAACCGAAGCCGGGGCAGCCTTTGGTAATGAAACCGTATTTATCGAGAAATTCCTTGAAGAACCCCGCCATATCGAGGTGCAGGTGCTCGGCGATACCCATGGCAATCTCATTCATCTGTTTGAACGTGAATGCTCCATGCAGCGCAATAATCAGAAAGTACTTGAAGAAGCACCCAGTCCTTATCTGGATCCTGACACGCGTGAAAAAATATGCGCCGCCGGTCTGGCTGCTGCAAGAGCTGTAAACTATGTCGGTGCGGGTACGATTGAATTCCTCATGAATTCAGATAAATCGTTCTATTTCATGGAGATGAATACCCGTATCCAAGTAGAACATCCGGTTACGGAATGGATTACCGGCGTCGATCTTATCGAGTGGCAGATACGCGTGGCTGCCGGTGATAAACTCGATTTTACTCAAGATAACATCAAGATAAAGGGACATGCCATTGAGTGCCGTATTAATGCTGAACACCCTTTCAAATTCACCCCGTCACCGGGCACTGTTGAACTATACCACGCACCGGGCGGGCGCAGCGTACGGGTGGATTCGCAACTCTACACCGGCTATAAAATACCGCCCCACTACGATTCAATGATTGGCAAAGTGATAACCCATGCCAGAGATCGTAAAAAATGTATCCGCCGCATGCAGCGGGCCATGGATGAGTTAGTCATTCTCGGTGTCACTACCAATCAGGAACTGCACCAACGTTTATTGGCCAACCCCGGCTTCCAGAAAGCCGATTTCAACATTCACTTTCTGGAGAAATGGCTGCGCCAGATGAATTTATAGAGGCAAATGAAAGAAGTGTGAGGGGTTAAGTGCAAGAGGGCAGGAACAACAACTCAATTACTCGTGCCTGGCACCGCTTTATGCAGAAGGCGCACCATGCCATTGAGTCCATCACGCTGGATCGCGAAGTCGCGCATCTTAAGGATGAACTGATACCGCCTATGCCAAGCTGATCTACAATGACTTCTGGTTCGCACCGGAGC
>CAZUVA010000151.1:0-3310 GCA_964622755.1 uncultured Zetaproteobacteria bacterium | reverse complement strand
TTCCCCTAAGATATGGTCCAGTTCGTTGGCGAACATCTCCTTGAAATCTTTTCCTTCAATGTAAGAACCGTCTTTATTTGACCCATCTTCAGACGCACCCATCTCTATCCCCCCATCACCGGCTGGTGATGCTAGAGGTATAGTCTAATATGGTTCATTTTGCAATGAAGAAAAACGGGCACGCATAGACCAGCCGCTTAATTTTAACCGCGCAGACTGGCTCCAAAACGTTTATCCATGGCTGCAATGATGGCAGCAGAAGCCGCATCGGAATCTTCCTGAGTCAGCGTGCGTTTGGCATCCTGTAGCGTGAAGCGGACGCCCAGACTGATCTTGCCTTCCGGCACGCCTTTACCCTCGTAAAGATCGAAAATGCGAACGCTGGCCAGTAACTTCCCAGCACTGCTCTTCACTGCATTCAGAATTGCATCGGAAGATGCGTTTTTATCAAACAGGAACACCAGATCTCGTTCCACCCCCGGAAACTCAGGTAATGGCGCAAACTTCGCTTTCTTGCCTGTTGGCAGCGCATCAAGATTGATTTCGGCGATAAATACCGGTGCATCAATATCGAAACCAGCTGCAATATCACCATCGACACGGCCAATTCGGCCAGACTCGGTGCGACCAACAAGAATTTTCGCACTCTGCCCTGCCTGCAAGCCCTGAATCGAATCATCAGCAATAAAACGACCTGCCAGCCCACGCAAGGACAACCATCTTTCAACCGCACCTTTCAGGTCAAAGAAATTAGCCTGCCGCATCGCCCCGTGCCATTCATCCTGTTGCACCTGCCCCGTCATCAACCAAGCAATCACATTGATTTCATCATGCCCGGCAGCCGTTCTGGCATAAGTACGACCCTGCTCTACCAGTGATACTCCCGATTGCTGCCGATTCAGATTGTATCTGGCGACATTCAGCAATCCCGGCCAAGGGGAACGGCGCATCACGCTCATGGCATCGGAAATCGGATTTTCCAGTGCAATATCCTTGCCGTCATCGGCAACAAACAACCGCTGTTCGTCAGTAGAGATAAAAGCATACGTCACGACCTGCAAAAAACCGCCAGCAACGGCATCATGAATAAAGCTATCCTGTTTGGCAGGCGCTGTTGTCACCAACGGTGGCAGCACGGCCGGAATGGCCTCGAACCCGATGATACGTGCATATTCCTCGGATATATCCTCGGGGATTGACACATCGTGGCGAAACGAGGGAACTGCCACCTCCAGCGTGTTTCCATTGCGAGAGACGCCAAAACCCATGCGCTCCAACACATCATCAGTTGCTGCCGGAATTTCTACGCCTAGTCGTGTTGCAATACCAGATACCGAGCAACTAATCGTACGGCCGCTATTGATTGCATTGGCATGACCACACTGGGTAATTTCACTTGGCTTGCCGCCGAATAAGCCGGCAATCATATCTGTAGCACGCTGCATAGCGACTTCGACCATGGCCGGATCAACACCGCGCTCAAAACGCATTGATGCCTCGCTGACCATGGCGTAAATGCGCCGGGTTTCACTGACCCGGGCCGGACGGAAAAATGCTGATTCCAGAACAATATTTGTCGTTGTATCGGTAACACCTGTCACCTCGGATCCCATAATACCAGCCAGCGCAATCACACTACTGCTATCGCTTACCACCAAATCACCGGCATGGAGCTTCAACTCGCGCCCGTCCAGCGCCAAAAAATCTTCATCCTCAATTGCCGAACGGATCGAAATGTTGCCAACCACATGATCGGCATCAAAAACATGCATCGGCTGACCGATATCCAACATGATAAAATTGAGCACATCGACAATACCATTGACCGGACGCATACCAGCCATAATCAGACTGGCCTGCATCCAGGCAGGAGAATCGGTGACCGTCACGCCCTGAATACTTCTGGCCAGATAAACCGGGCAATCCGTTTCTGCTGTTACAGATACTTCAGGTTCAATCACTGTGCTATCGACTACAACATCAGCTACTTCGATATCAGCCAGAAGCAACCCTGCGTCAGCAGCCAGATCGCGGGCAATTCCCCGCATATTCATACAATCGCCGCGATTCGGCGTAATGGAGAGATCGAATACCGCCTCTTCCAGTTCGAGATACTCGCCCACTTCAGCGCCGATCGGCGCACCAGTCGGAAGAATCAACAGACCCGCCGCATCCTCAGCCAGCCCCAGCTCCGCTTCCGAGCAACACATGCCGAAGCTGACTTCACCGCGAATCTTGCCCTTTTTAATGGTCATTCCATTCGGCAGGCTGGTTCCGATAGTCGCTACCGGCACCTTGTCACCTTCGTCCATATTGGCCGCGCCGCAGACAATACCCAACGGCTCGGCTTCGCCGATATTCACTTTCAATAAACTGAGCTTGTCGGCATCGGGATGTGGTATTTTTGATTCAATAAAACCGACACGCACACCTTTGACCGCAGCACGCGGCAATTCCACGCCTTCGACTTCATGGCCGAGCCGCACCAGATCATCGGCGATCTGCGTCGGCGTTGCAGTCAAGGCCACATATTTCTTCAACCAGGAAAAAGGAATTTTCATTTCATTACCCCCATCCGGCGCAGAAATCGAACATCATTTTCAAAGAACAGCCTCAAATCAGGAATGCCCTGTTTTAGCATCACCATCCGTTCAACACCAAGGCCAAAAGCAAAACCTGAAAATTCGTTGGCATCAATACCGACAGACTTCAGCACATTCGGATGGATCATGCCGCTGCCCAATACCTCGATCCAGCCGCTTCCTTTACAAATGCGGCAACCTTTACCGGCACAAAATACGCAGCCGATATCCACCTCGGCAGATGGTTCGGTAAACGGAAAATAATGCGGCCGCAAACGAATGGCTACATCCTTCTCGAAATAGGCGGATAGAAAATGCTGCAGAACACCCTTTAAATGCGCCAGCGACACATCATGATCGACCTTGAACACCTCAACCTGATGAAACATCGGAGAATGGGTAACATCGTAATCACAACGATACACGCGCCCCGGCGCCACCACGGCCAGGGGCGGCTCACCGCCCTCGGCAAGAAACCGCTTCATGGCACGAATCTGTACCGGTGAGGTATGGGTACGCAGCAACATCGGTTCCGAACCATCCGCATTTTTCATGTCTTTAATGAAAAAAGTATCGTGCATGGCACGAGCCGGATGCTCGGAAGGAATATTCAGGGCATCAAAGTTATGGAATTCATCTTCGATTTCCGGCCCTTCCGCTACATCAAAGCCCATCTGTGAAAAAATTGCCGTGAGCTCATCCAAGCCCTGTTGTACCGGATGCAATGC
>CAZUVA010000150.1:0-3347 GCA_964622755.1 uncultured Zetaproteobacteria bacterium | reverse complement strand
TGGCGGATAGTGCTGATTTTTGACTGATGATTTCACGCTGCTGACAAATGGCAGGGAAATATTCAATATGCGCGCATGCATCTTGAATGTCCGCACTGCCAGACAAGTTATGATATCACACCCGATGTTGAAGATGCCGTATTCGTCTGTCATCGATGCGGCCTTGAATTTTCGGCAACCGATCAGCTCAGTTCTGAAAACCATCAACCGGAACAGGCACCGGTTCGAAAAACGGTACACATCTGGCCGTGGTTTATGGCCGTGGCGCTACTGGTTGTCAGTAGCGGGTTCTGGTTACAGAAAGATGCATGGCTGGATAATCGCTGGTTTCGCAGTACGCTGACCAATATCGGCTTAGATATGCCATTACGCGCCAAAGACTGGCGCATCGCCTCCGAAAGCGTGCACTCTGTCTGGATTACCCGGAATGATGGTAACAAGATTCTGCTTATCCGTGGCAATATCAAAAACTTGCTGGCCAGTGATATGTTGCTGCCAAATATAGAAATAGCCCTTTTTTCGAAAACGGCACCGGACAAACAGATCGCAGTATTTACGTTTGAGATAAGCCTGCCACCGTCCGACAAGCTTATTCACCAGGCGCCGTATTCCAGTCCCGCCAGAGATAATATGCCTGTGCGGGCGCTGGGAAATCGTGTTTTTACGATAGTGATGGAATCGGTGCCCGAAGAGACGGGGGATTTTACTCTGACGCCGAGCCTCAGATCATCAGACTAAGTAGCAATGACGATGGCTGTACACGTTCCGATTGCAGGGCGGCATTTATATGCTGCGATTCAACGATGACGGGTTACCAGAGCCACGGCCTCGGCTGCAATACCTTCCTTTCTGCCGATAAAACCCAGCCGCTCGGTGGTCGTCGCTTTAATGTTTACGTCTTGCTCGGAAACAAGCAGGAGAGCAGCTATGTTTTTTTTCATTTGCGGCGCATAGGGCGCAATTTTGGGTTCCTGTGCCATGATGGTGCAATCAACATTGCCAATCTTCCAGCCCAGCTTATGGAGTAGTTTTACCGTCTGAGAAACAAACAATGCACTGTCCGCATTTTTATATTGAGCATCGTTGTCCGGGAAATGATGGCCGATATCTCCCTCGCCCACAGCACCCAGCAGCGCATCGCACAATGCATGGTATAATACATCGGCATCGGAGTGGCCGGCCAGCCCTCTTTCATAGGGGATTTCAATTCCGGCGAGGATCAGCTTTCTGTTATCGGCGAACGGATGGACATCAAATCCCTGCCCCACACGAATATCCACTTTCATCAGCTGGCCTCCTTTATCATTATATTTTCCATCCATACCAAATCTTCCATCGTGGTTATTTTCCGGTTCATCACATCACCCCGACTGACATAGACGTCAAATCCGGCGGCCTCAAGCAGCGAGGCATCATCCGTATGAATGTGCAAGCGATCTGATTCCTGCATGATCGCCTTTTCAAACCACTGGCGTTTTGCCACCTGTGGCGTTTGTACGGCTCTGAGGCAGTGGCGTTGCGGTGTTTCCAGTACTTTGCCTGCTGCATCCACCCGTTTAATCGTATCATGTAACGGCAGGCCGGGAATTGCGGCTCCGAATTGTTCGGCTACATCCAGCACATCAGATAATAATGCCTTCGATGGCAATGGCCTGGCGGCATCATGAACGGCTACCAGTTCGATATTCTGTGGCAGGGCAGTCAGGCCTCGCCGCATGGATACAGAGCGTTCCGCACCGCCGATAACTGCAGGCAGCAAATCGAACGGGAAATGTCTGTCCGCAACCAGACCGGCAAAATGGCGGTCACCTTCGGCAATGACGGGCTGAACTATGCTGATCCGGGGTTCCAGCGCCAGATGCTCCAGTGTATGCAGTATAATGGCCTTGCCGCATACCTCGACATACTGTTTGGGCACATCACCGCCAAATCGGCTGCCACTGCCGGCGGCTAATAACAAGACAGCTGTTTCCATGTTCGTGATTGTGTCTCTTTGTGCTGTGCGGTCAATGCCGGTGCTGACGCGGTGTTTTTGGAAGCCTGAATGCCGACCATGAATCGTAAATAAAAATAGATATTGATCAACGGAAGAACATGTGCAGGTTGCCCGATTTCCCCTTGCACGTAGCATGCGCCGACTAAATTGAACCCAAACTGAGGAAATTCATGAGCCAGCATGAGCTAGCTAAAACCTACGACCCGCAGGCAGTTGAGCCTGCCATTAATGATCAGTGGCTGAATTCTGATGCGTTCAAGCCGACCCCGGCTGACGAAAACTACTGTATTGTAATTCCGCCACCGAATGTGACCGGTAGTTTGCATATGGGTCATGCCTTTACCTTTACCATTCAGGATATGTTGATTCGCTGGCAGCGATTGCAGGGGAAATCCACTCTATGGCAGCCGGGCACCGATCATGCCGGCATTGCCACACAGATGGTGGTGGAGCGTTTACTGGATAAGGAAGGGGTTCATCGGAGGGATTTGGGCCGTGAGCGGTTTCTGGATCGGGTGTGGGAATGGAAAGAGCAATCGGGTGGTACGATTGTAAATCAACTCAAACATCTCGGTGCATCCTGTGACTGGTCGCGTGAGCGTTTTACACTGGATGAAGGGTTGTCGCGTTCGGTCAAAGAGGTGTTTGTGCGCCTTTATGAAGAAGGGCTGATTTATCGTGGAAAACGTCTGGTTAACTGGGATCCGGTACTGGAAACAGCTGTTTCCGATCTGGAAGTCGTGCATGAGGAAGAAGAGGGATATTTTTGGCATATGTGTTACCCGCATGCCGATGATCCGTCCAAACATGTGGTTGTTGCCACCACGCGTCCGGAAACCATGTTCGGTGATGCTGCTGTAGCGGTACATCCGGATGATGCGCGTTATCAGGGTCTGATCGGCAAGGAATTAATCCTGCCGCTGACCGGGCGCACCATTCCTGTCATTGCTGATAATTATGTGGATCCTGAGTTCGGTACCGGTTGTGTGAAAATTACACCGGCACACGATTTTAACGATTATGATGTTGGCAAACGCCATGACCTGCCCGTGATCAATATCCTTACACCGCAGGCACATCTTCTGGATGATGCGTTTGTACCTGAGAAATACCGTGGCATGGAGCGCTATGAAGCGCGCGAGCATGTGGTTGCAGACCTCGATGCTGAGGGGTTACTGCATAAAATTGAAGCCCATACACATCAAGTGGGGCGTGGTGATCGTTCGCATGCTGTGCTGGAACCTTATCTGACCGACCAGTGGTATGTCGATATCAAGCCCCTGGCTGCACCGGCTATTAAAGCGGTGGAAGATGGTGATATCCGTTTTGTGCCACAGTTCTGGGAAAAGAC
>CAZUVA010000149.1:2087-3350 GCA_964622755.1 uncultured Zetaproteobacteria bacterium | reverse complement strand
TTTTCCGCTAATGCGGCCACCGCCTCTTTGGCGGCCTGCTCGCCCCCGGAGGCAGACAGAAGAACCCATTGATATGCAATTACTTTATCCAGTGGCGCACCCTTGCCAAAGTAGTACATCATGCCAAGGTTGTATTGTGCTTTGGCATGACCTTGTTCTGCGGCTAACCGGTTCCACTTCAGGGCTTCGGTAAAATCCTTTTCAACGCCAAGGCCCCGGCTGTATACCAGCGCGAGCTGGTATTGCCCCTCGGCATCGCCCTGCTCGGCAGATGCACGAAAGTTTTGTTCATGGCTGACCACATAAGTAGCAACACGGTCATCAAAGCCTAGCCATGTTGCAAACAGATAGCCGGTCAGTAATATCAGGGGGATGGTCAGTAATAATTTGGATGTTTTCATGGCCGTGATGCTAACACAATAGTAGCTTAAAAAAAAAGCGATTTGAGGGCAGGGAGGAAGGTATGATTACATCAGTTACCCGTGGAGCGGGAATGAATGGCTTATGCCAGCGCACCCTGTCTCGAAAGGCATCCGTAGGGGTGCTGATGGCGGCGTTGATATTGTTTTCTCCCTTTCTTGCCATGGCTAAAGTCACTATCCTGAAGGGCACGCCAGCGCATGATCTGATCCTGTCAGATGCTTCCCGACCCATATCGCTGAGTCTGGCGCAATGGGTGGCAGCCCTAGGTAATATTCGTTACCTCAGTGAAACGATTTTTGATTCGGATAGTCCGCAAGCTGTTTTCTCCAAAGAACAGATTCATACGCTGGCTCCGCAGATGAAGCAGGCTCTTGCCGGTATCAGAGCGGGTCAGGCGCTGGCTTTTCATACCGGAAAAGTTCGCGGCGAAGTTTTTTCCAGCCATGGCGCTCTTTACTGGTATTTCAGCCGTATCAAAAATTCTCCCGCCTTCGAACTTACGCTGCTTGCCAAAGAAGATGCTATCACCGGTTCTGCAATTGAAACCGTTTCCGAGGATGATATCGATGTGTTCAACTGGAGTCTTCGACCCGGGCAGGGGCAATCCCTCTATCGGGGTCGCCCGGATATGCTAGCTATGCCGGTCAGTACGCTGGTGGCAGATGCAACGAACACATTACCGGCAGTCAAGCAGTCCGACAATCTGTCTGCGCGCACACAAACCCGTCATGTAGCTAATGATCATCGCTCTAATGCGGTAAACCGCATTGACACCCTGCACAGGTTTCTGGACAAGTCTCTGATTACAAAGAAGGAGTACGGCGAAAAGTTTGAGGCGAT
>CAZUVA010000149.1:0-1987 GCA_964622755.1 uncultured Zetaproteobacteria bacterium | reverse complement strand
GCGCAGTTATCCCTGATCAGCATTAGATAAAGTCCCTGATCATGCACCGTCCAGTAGTAGCTACCGGGATTCATACGCTTGCCTCGGCAGGCATATTTACCGCCCTGATCTGAAATCGTTATTTTACTGTCCTCAATGCTAAACGCGCCTTCAACAAAGGTTTCGGCATCCGAATAAATCCTGAATGTTCCTTCTTTGCTCATTTCCATGGTGTATCCGCGCAGCTCCAGCGTGCCATAAGGGAAAGAGGCAGCGGGCAAAGCTTCTGCCATCGCAGCGCCAGCCATGAATAGGGCCAGGCATGCCAGTAAGCCAATGTTACGAATCATCAGAGTCTCCCTTTTTACGCCGAAAAAAATCTCTTAGATAATAAATCTCCGACTATGCGGAATGTTTGACAGATAGGGGCTATTAGTCAATGCTCAGCCTTATGAAAAGACAGATTACCACATTTGCTACACCCTCTAATGACAATATTTCGCATGGCAATGCTTATGAGCGTTTCCATATGAATAATTTTACATGAATCAACCGGCCAGCATCTCTTTCAGCGGCAGACCAGTATGGTTGAACCAGGTGGGCTCTTTCAGCTCCATTATTATACTGATACTGATGCCGCTTTTTGTCCAGGACATGGCGTTGATCCTGATTGTATTCAATATATTGGCGGCTCTGTTGATTATGCTGACGATTGTTTATAACCGCTATACATGGGAATTCAGTATTAGCGATGGGGACGTTCAGAGTCTGCAAGGCATCATGTCTAAAAAGCAGAAAAGTGTTCGATTGAAAAATATCAGAAAGGTCGAGGTAAAGCAGACAACGATTCAGGGCATATTTGGCGTTGGCGATATCATTTTTACTGCTGCTGGCAATAACATGGTGGTTTTTTGCGGTATTAAGTCGCCATCCGGGTTCAAAGAAAAAATTCTCAAGGCGCAGAAATAGGAACAGGACTGAAACAACTGAAAAGGCAAAACGATAGGGGTTTGTGCTCTGGCATAGCCTTGGCAGCCTTGCAAAGTATTTCGCAGCGGGCTGGTTATTGAATCAGATTGAAATTCGTTGGCTGGAAAGATATTGGCTGTTGTGCTCAGAGTTTAACCCGGATTATTCATGAGTCCGGGTTAAACGGGTTCAAATTTGCACAGGCCATGGCCTGGCAGGCATTTATTGTATGATATCCCGTAGCAAGCGAAACAGGGTTCGGGATGATTTATGCGGTTTGCTTTGCTGTAGCTCTTTATTGGCATTGCGAACCAGTTGACGAATTTCGCCGGCACCGGCCTGTGGATACTTCGCCATAAATTCAGTCATGGCGGTTTGGCCTTCTTCAATCAGGCGATCACGCCAGCGCTCTGAGCGGTGAAAGTTTTTATCCTGGTCTTCTTTTTTTATCCCAAGTTCATCGATGGTTTTTTGTAGTGATTCAGTGTTTGTTTGCCGAAGTATTTTACAGATAAGTTTGAACTGTCGTTTTTCAGCGCCATGTTTCATGGACTGAACATCCAGCAAGGCCTGAAACAGTTTATGAGGCAAATTCATTTTTCCCAGTGCAACAGCATCGAGTGCGGCCAACTGCTTGCCTAGCTCCAGCAGCGTCAGAATTTCACGTTTCTGCTGGCTCTTGTTCAGCCGCTCAACATTTTCAAATTTATCATAATCCTCAGCATGCGTATCATACATGGCGCGAAGTGTAGCGGGGCATATTGGAACTGTCTTTTACGGAGTAATCCAGCCCGGATATATACGGAGCTTATTCATCATCGTCGCCATCACTAAACAGACCATGCGGCATGGCGACCAGTACAGAACAACTTGCATGGCGTACAACACGCTCTGCAGTAGAGCCAATCAGAAAATGTTCCAGCCCGCCCTGATGTCCATGACGTCCAATCAGGATCAGGTCGGCGGGCAGAGATTCTGCAAACGTGCAGATTGACCGTGCAGGTTCACCACTGGATTCTTCCAGGTGCATGACAAGGGG
>CAZUVA010000148.1:0-3351 GCA_964622755.1 uncultured Zetaproteobacteria bacterium | reverse complement strand
CCCTGATCGCCAGCGCCCTGATCCAGATCGATGCCTTCACCTTCGTTGACGCCCTGCGCAATATCCACCGATTGTTTGTCGAGTGAAACCAGCACCGAACAGGATTCCCAGTCAAAACCCATGGCGGATGAATTGTAGCCAATTTCCCTGATCGCAGAACGTACGACATCTTGATAATCAACCACTGCAGAGGTTGTGATTTCACCGGCAATCAGCGCCAGACCTGTGGTGACCATAGTTTCACAAGCCACCCTGGCATATTTATCCTGCTCCAGAATAGCATCAAGTACGCCATCGGAAATACGGTCAGCAACCTTGTCAGGATGGCCTTCGGATACGGATTCAGATGTAAAAACAAAATTTTCGCTCATTGAGTTCCTCGACTTTTTTTGTTAAAAATGTTAAGTGAACAGATGGCTTAACATATGGGAATAAATAGATAGCTGCGGATTATAGCCACTAAACAGATATTCACAATTGTATTCGTCCATATTGCCCTTTCAAATCTCATGTGTCATTCACCGTGCATGGCAGAAGCGAATAGTGTAAACCATGCAAAATCACAACCCCCGCCTGTCGGGGCTAACGGTATTGGGCGGATGATGATGTCATTTTCCCCACCACAGCGGCACCGACCGAGTCTCCAAACACATTAATGGTGGTACGGCAGCGGTCAAGGAACCAGTCAATCGCCAGAATCAGCCCGATCCCGTCAAGTGGCAACCCCACTGCCTCCAGCACAATCACCATCGTAACCAGCCCGGCTTCCGGAATCCCGGCTGCACCAATGGCTGCCATCGTCGCTGTCAGCAGTACCAGCATCTGCTGCCCGAAACCGAGATCAATGCCATAAGCCTGAGCAATAAATAGTACGGCAACCGCTTCATACAAAGCCGTGCCATCCATATTGATCGTGGCCCCCAGCGGCAGGACAAAACGCCGTGCCCGTTCATCGACGCCGGCTGCCTTCACTCCTTCCAATGTCAACGGCAGGGTGGCGCTGGAAGAGGCTGTCGAAAATGCTGTCATCAATGGCGTAGCCATATGCTGCAGATAAGAAAGTACCGAACGGCGGGCCAGCACGAACAGGATCAGACACAATACCGCAGCATGAGTCAGTAACCCGGAAATTACCGCCAGCGCATATTTCGCCAGACCGGCAAGCTGTGCTGTAAAGGCTTCACCGCCGCCAGCAGCTCCCAGTTTGGAAGCAATCAGGGCAAATACGCCAATCGGGGCAAAGATCATGATCCATTTTACTATCTGCATCATGGCTTCGTTGAGGCCCTCAAAAAAAGCAATAACCGGCTTTCCCTTTTCACCCAGCGTGGATAGTGCAGCCGCCAACAAAATACAAAACACGATAACAGGTAATAATTTCATGTTGGCTGCTGCATCAATGATATTCGGGTTTACCAGTGATAATACCAGATCGGTAATACTGACATCACCGACTTTAGCCTCCGGAGCAGCCATCCCGGATGCCAGATCAACACCCACACCGGGCTGCCATATATTGGCCATAAGCAAGCCGATGGAAACAGCGATCAACGTCGTGCAGGCATAATACGCAACCGACACCCCGCCCATCCGACCCAGTTTTCTCACGTCCCCAAGTCCGGCCACACCGGTTATAATGCTGGCTACAACCAGCGGAACAATCAGCATTTTCAATGTTGTCAGAAACAACTCGCCCAGCCAGCTCACCGAGGCCATTGTTTCGCCCCAGACATAGCCTGATAAGCCGCCAGCCACAATGGCAACAATCATGGCGTACAGCAGCACCTTTTCAAAATTTCCTTGCATGATTGCTCCCTTGTCTGTCATGGACAGCATTCAACCATAACCATCGCATCGTATAAATAAGCCTGCCGGATTTAGTAGTTCTTTCACAGACCATGAAAATGATCTGTTTTTTCAGGACACTCCTGAAATTGTAAGCGGTCAGAAATTATGGCCGCAAATTTTTCAAAATTACATTATTTGCCGCCATACGATGTCGCTTTACCAAAGTGCCAACACATGCGAGTATCCATACTGATTTTTCGAGTATTGAAAGTTACCTTGGGAGAGCCACCATGAAACTGTATCATAATCAGCGTCAATACAGCCGTTCCCAGGTATCCATCGCTGCAACACTGACCCCTCACGGGGGCGAGGCTTTCGGTATTCATGTGGCTGATTTGAGTATGGGCGGCATGTTTATCCACACGGATAAAGTGTTAAAAGCCGGTGCCCAGTGCCAGGTCAGCTTGCTGCTGGGTCATTTCAAACATGAACTGCCGATGATCGCGGATGCCGTGGTTGTCCGTGTATTCAAGGATGGTATAGCATTAAAATTCAAGTCCATTCAACTGGAAAGCGTTGCCAGCATACAAAGCGTTATCGTGGATCATGCCGATGACCCTGAACAGGCAGAACTTGAATTCTCATCGCATGGCGGCTGGATATTTTCCCCTGAATAACTGACCAGGCCTTCATTGTCGCCTTTCAGCCCTCCTTAGTAGATCCACCTTAGTATCTCTGCAATGAATTATCCACATCATCAATCCAGCGCAGAATACCACCGGACAGATTTTTGATATCCGAGTAACCCTTCGATTGCAGAAACTCTACCGCCTGCGCAGAACGGCCACCCAACTTGCAATGAACGACCACCGGTTGATCTGACGGCACTTCGGCATAACGCTCAGCGATCTGTCCCAACGGAATTTTATGTGTACCTTCAATGGCACAAATAGCGGCCTCATGCGGCTCGCGTACATCCAGCACATACAGCCCCGGATTCGCATCCATCATCGCTTTCAATTGAGACGGGGTAATATCATAATCAGCCATCTGTTCGTCCTCCTCATTAGTTTCTGTCGGCGGCAGGCCGCAAAACTGTTCATATTCAACCACATCACCGATGGTCGGATGATCACCACAGGCCGGGCAAGACGGATCGTGGCGTAGCTTCACTTCACGGAATTTCATCTGCATCGCGTCATACAATAACAGACGACCAGAGAGTGTCGTGCCCTGTCCCAGAATAATTTTCACTGCTTCGGTGGCCTGAATCACCCCGATCACCCCGGGCAATACACCCAGCACGCCGCCTTCAGCACACGATGGCACCAAACCCGGCGGTGGCGGTTCGGGATACAGGCAGCGATAGCACGGCCCCCGCTCATCTCCCTCAATATAATTGAACACTGTGGCCTGTCCCTCGAACTGGAAGATCGAAGCATAAATCAACGGTTTACCTTCCAGTACGCAGGCATCATTAACCAGATACCGGGTCGGGAAATTATCCGTGCCATCGACAATCAGATCATACTGACTGATGATTTCGCGCACATTATCGCGCCG
>CAZUVA010000147.1:0-3383 GCA_964622755.1 uncultured Zetaproteobacteria bacterium | reverse complement strand
TGGAAAGAGAAATACCCTGATATCAGGGACAAGCAACAACCGGTGAAGCCGGAAACAGGGGTTACCAAGTGACACTTCAGCCGTGGGAAGAAGAAGAGTATGTTAAATATACCCTGTGGTTCATATTTGCCTGTGTAATCTACAGTATCATCGGTTTTTCATGGGGTGCTCTGATGGGCGGAATCCATGATTTCCGTCATTTCGTCGATCATCGTATGTTCGGTAAGCTGATCGTGCGGGCGCATACTCATATCAATCTGCTGGGCTGGGTGGAAATGGCGATTTTTGCAGCCGTTTATTATGTCGTGCCGCGACTGGCCAAACGCCCGATTTACAGCCTGAAGCTGGTCAAGGTGCATTTCTGGACGCATAACTTCGGCCTGATTGGCATGGTCGTGTTTTTCACTGTGGCCGGTGTGATTGGCGGTGTGGCCAGCCAGACCATGTTGCCATCTGATGTGGAGCTGCTGGTGCGTCCGTGGCTGGCAGTGATGGGTATTTTTGGGACGGTTGTGTTGTTGGCCAACTGTATCTGGGCCTATAATATTTTCCGTACCTGCGCAGGCTGGAGAAAAAACAGGTGAAATCAGTAAAGCGTTTCGCACTGGTTACGGTATTGGCTTGCGGCCTTGCCGCCTGCGATATAGATCTTGGCAGTGTCGGCGGCGGTGGCGTATTTCTGACTGGTAAACCTGCGCCTGTCCTGAAGACCAAGACACTGGCCGATGTCGGCGGCGATATGTCCAAAATTACCAGCTATCGGTATCCCGACCCGCGCATGTATCAATTATCTTTCGATGATGCGGTCAAACAGCATAAGCCGATTGTGCTGGAATTTGCCACGCCCGGTCACTGCACCCAGTGCGATAAACAGTTGCAGTTGATGAAAGAAATGATGAATAAATATGAGCATCGGGTGCTATTTTTGCATATGGATCAGTATTATAATCCGGAAGCGTATGATGCCTTTCAGGTGCGTGGTGAACCCTGGACGTTCGTTATTGATGCGGCGGGTATAGTAAAAGTCGTTTATCCGGGTCGTATGTTGTATCAGGAGATTGACCCGGTGCTGGCTGAACTGACTGCGGCCACAGGCAAGGGGGACTAAATGGCCAGAAACTGGCAGGAAGTACAATGTGAGTTGCATCCCGACAAGGTTGGCATGTTGTGGGATCTGGTGTTGTATGTTCCCACAGTCGGTTTTTTGCTGCTCTGGGGTGTGAAACTCTGGTATGGCAATGGCGATCAGGTCATGGTGGGTTATGGACTAATGTTTCTGGGGTTTTTCTTTCTGATGGTTGGTGGAGGGCGTGTGATGCGCCGTATGCTGATTCACCCTAAGACGCCGGTGACGCTGGATATCAATCGTGAACGCATCCGATTGAAGATGAAGAATGGTACAGTCAAGGCGCTGGTTAAGGATATCCGCTTCTTTTCCGATCATGCCGGTAAATCATTTGGCCTGACAGGCATGGATAATCAGGGCGCCAAATGCCAGTTTGTATTTCACCGCAAGCAGTTTGATGAACAGGTCTACAAGGATATCGCCAAAGCACTGGAAATTTATAAATAAACAAACACCGGTATCCCCGGGGCGCGATAGTCAAACTCTTTCAACGTAACGCTCATGCTAAACGAAAGATTTCATGGATCACTGCGATACGTTGCATGCTCTGATGTGATTGCCTTTGGCTGTTACCGTGTGCGTTTGATGGTATCCCATGCGAACCAGCCGATGGTCACCGCACTAATTAAAACAACAGCGACAATAAGTACCAACTCGGTCTGTTCGCTGACCATACCACCAACAAAAATATGCACGCAGTATCCGAAAATAAATAATGATGCGATTCCACTGACACCGTAGACAAGTAACTCTTTCATATACGCATCATGGATACAGTACTATTACATGGCAAGGCTTGCCTGATTTATTTATTAAAACCCTGATTATTTATGCGTGATTTGAATTGTGTATCCTCTTTACATCTTTATTATGGGTGTCTATGATTTGGGATTAAATTAAGTTTCCTTAATGAAGAGGAGACACTCACAGAGGAGAAAATAATGCTAAGATATGCTAAATTGATATCACTATTGATGCTGGCTTTTACATGGCTGGTTACTGCAATGCCAGCCAACGCAGCTAAACATGAATTCACTATGACGGTTGATGAAATTGAGATTCAGGTTGCGCCTGATCTGAAATACAAGGTGTTCGGTTTTGATGGTCAGGTACCGGGACCACTGCTACATGTGCATCAGGGTGATGATGTTACCGTGCATGTAAAAAACAATACGTCATTGGCTCATACTATTCACTGGCATGGCCTATTTCAGCATAACAACTGGCATAATGATGGTGTGCCGGGTATTACACAGGCCAAAGGTATTCAGCCGGGTGAAACTTATACCTATCACTGGGTGGCAGAAAAACCGGGTACGATGTGGTATCACTGCCATGTGAATGCCAATGAACATACCGGCATTCGTGGTATGTGGGGGCCGATTATTGTAGATCCGAACAAGCCGAATGCGCTGGAGAAAAAGGTTACCAAAGATGTGATTATGATGCTGAGTAGCTGGGAATCCGAAGCTGCCGGGAAGTATGGTGTGGGCGGCGGTCCTAGAGATAAACGCGATTATTTTTCCATCAACGCCAAGGCATTTCCACTCGATATGCCGCTGCGTGTGAAACATGGCGATTTTGTCCGCGTACGCTTTATTGGCGCCGGCAACACCATGCATGCGATGCATTCGCATGGCCATGATATGCTGGTTGGCTTCAAAGACGGTCTTGCTGTAAAAGACCCGTATTATGTTGATACGCAGCTGATCATTCCGGGTTCGCATAATGATGTATTTATCAATATGGATAACTCCGGGCGCTTCATCTTCCATGATCATATCGATTACCAGTCCACTAATAATGGTAAGTTCCCGGGTGGTGCTGTTACCGTGATTGAGTATGCAGATTCGCCGAAAGATGATTGGTATCCATGGACTGGCGTGAAATATGAGCCGGATTATTTCTATGCTGAATCCATCAAGAAGGGATACGGTATCTTTGATCAAGCCGTATTCAAGGGTAAGAAAATCGTCAAAAAACGCGGCCATCGCAGTAATTAGGAAGATAAAAAAATTGGGAGATAAACAATGAAACGTATTCTGTTGTTATCCTTTCTTGTTGCCACGGTTTCCCCTGCGCTGGCTAGCGCAGGGGAAAATGGTGCCGAGATACTCAAGGCGCGCTGTGCATACTGTCATGATCTGAAGGGGCCTGCTCCACAGACGATTCGTCAGTTGTGGAAGCGAGATGCGCCGGATTTGTTTTATGCCGGCAATAAATTCCGCCGTGAATGGCTGGTGGCGTGGTTGCAGAA
>CAZUVA010000146.1:0-3550 GCA_964622755.1 uncultured Zetaproteobacteria bacterium | reverse complement strand
TCCAGTTCGTGCAACAAAGCCTTGCGTCTGAGTAGCAGGTTCAAATGGCCTCCACCTTGTTTGTGCCATAAGTGGGCAGCGCGCAAGCCGGACATCAGCAGTGCTCGCACACGCTGGGTATTGGCTGACTGGTTTAAATATTCCGCTTTGCCGTGAACAATGATGCGTGGTTTCATCGTGCTGATGGTTTCACCATACAGACCAGCAATGGCTGCAATCACATTGTTGTGCATGCTATCTCCGAAATATTGTTTTTGGTGCGTGATGCGTCGCATGCCCTCTGCCAGTTTATGTCGCATAGAGATGTTTTTAGCGAGTCGTCGTTCAAGTGTCATCAGGCCACCGCTGTATACCATCAGCGCTTTCGCTTGTGATAGATTGTTGCCCTTTAGAAGTTCAATACAAATCCGCAAGCCTGTAGCTAAACCGGAAGCGTTGCCATATGGCTGTGCTATGCCATGCTCGTTGGGCTGGGGCTCGGCAAACATGCTTTCCATCAGTATTTTGCAATCCTCGGTATCCATTGCCCCTTTGCGGGCAATGCAGTCAACCAGATAGACTGCCTGCGTCAGGGCTGCAAGTGCGATGGCGCGTTGGGTCAGTGCTGTCATGTGGGAAGACATGCGGCTATGCTGGAGATATAAATGGAGATGCTCAAGTGATCAAAGAGATGCGGAAGATGGCAGCACAATGTTTGCTGATGCATGATGTTGATGAAAAAATCGCTGGGGTTCGTACGTTGGCTGGTCAATGGGCCAATCAGGAAGTTGACCTGGACAGTATTGCAGCAATAGCGAATATCGATCAACCGGGCAGACCGGAACAACCACGCCTGGTCAGAGCCAATAAAATGCCCCGGCGCGGTTTTGGTACTGCGGCGGGTAGGGCAATCATGATGCATGCAATTGCGCATATTGAATTCAATGCCATCAACCTGGCGCTGGATGCCGTTTATCGCTTCACCGATATGCCGGAGGCCTATTATAGCGATTGGTTACAGGTGGCCGTTGAAGAGGCTTACCATTTTGAATTGATTCGTGCGCATCTGCGCCATCTTGGGGCGGATTATGGTGACTATGAGGCGCATGGCGGTTTGTGGGAGATGTGCGAAAAAACAGCGCATGATGCTTTGATCCGCATGGCGCTGGTGCCGAGGGTGCTGGAAGCGCGTGGCCTTGATGTAACGCCGGGCATTCAGAAAAAACTGGCGCAGGCAGGGGATGATAATGCTGTCAGTATCCTTGATATCATACTGCGGGATGAAATCGGCCATGTTGCTATAGGCAATCGCTGGTTTCGCTATTGTTGCGAAAAACGGGGGCTGGAACCGGTTGCCACATTCACAGAACTACTGGCCGAATATTATCCGAAAGGTTTAATGGGGCCATACAATATGGTGGCGCGTGAACAGGCGGGATTTTCCAGGCAGGAGATGGCGCTGTTAACACGAACTCCCACATCATGCAGATCGTTGGATAGTATTACATCCACTGGCTTGAATGTTTTAAGGGAACGCTGAATAAGTGCCTCCACGCACCTCTTGAATAACAAAATCAAAAGCTTTCACCGCAAAGGACGCGAAGTACGCAGAGGAAAGGCAAAATAAAAACATCGACCAATAGGCACAAAATTGTTAAGCATGGTTTTCTTTGCGTTTTTTGGCGTCCTTTGCGGTGAAAAAGTTTTGGGAGTCGCGCAGCGGGGGTGAAGCGCTCTTCAGCGAGTGAATACAAAAGCGCTATTTCTCATCCACCGATAGAATCAATCACTCGCGTGTTTGATTCTATCGGTGAAAAATTAGCGTGCGAACGATGTTGCCGGGAAAAATAAGTTGTAGCGACAGCCTGTCTTTGCTGATGACAACGTGTACCGGGCCGTTCCAGCGATCACCTACGCCAAAACCGATTTGTTCATCCTTGATGATTTCCATCTGCGATAGCAGGCGAACAGGCGGATGCTCATCCGGCATGCTTAGTTTGATGGTTTCGTCAGCGTAGAAGTGGATGGTACTTCTGCCTTCATTCTGCTGCCATACACCTTTCAACGCATCTATTTTATCGGTCGGAACCGGATTGTCGGTGGCCATACAGCCAGCCAGTGCGAATAACAGGGTGAACGCCAGCAGGCGCGAAAACCGGACTGATGCTGTCATGATGAGCGCTTTTTGAGTTTGAGTTGATGGCCGGAAATAGTCATGCGATCTTTATCGACACCTTTATAGATAGTCAGGGTCTCTGAAATAGTGCCGTGTTCAAAATGTAACAGAAAGCCGTAGAGATAAAAATCACCGCGAAAACGCGGGTCTTTATGCTGGAAGGTGGATTTGATGTTTGTCAATTTTCCCAGTGGCTGAATAAGGGTGGTCATTTTCTGTTGCCAGGTGTTGGCTGGATGGACACGCAGAAATTGTTCATCGTACAGTGGCATGACTGCATCCCATGCGCCAGTTTGAAATCCCTTATGAACTACAGTGACGATCTGTCCGGCCTCATCTCCTTGATTGGCTTCTGTCAGACAGCCTGTGAGCAGGGCAAGCAGCAGGGGGAGTAATAATATTCTGGCAAAAAAACGTTTCATGTCACCTCCGAAGGTTGGCGATGCTAGGAGGTCGCCGGCGCTTGGCAAGTTGCGTTACCCATTCACTGGTTCTTTTCATAACATATAACGTGTAGTATGGTTTCGGGCATAAATATGCACAGCGCTGCTTACAGCCAAGGAGGAGATTAATGGCAAAAAAGAAACCCGGTCAGGATCAGAATAACGGATTGAGGATGGTACTATTCTATATTACCTGCGGTATTTGTCTTATATCAGCCAGTTACGGGGGGCTCTATTTTGCATTTGGGCATCTCAGTTCAGGCGTTGAGAATAACGATAAGTCGGAACTGGAAGCCGGCATTAATTTTAATCAGCTTCAGGGAGCGATCAGAACCCAGTTGCCAGAGAATCTGGCTTTGGTGAAAGTTGATACGAGTAGCAAATATTCCAACTCGACGCTCGTTACCAATAATGCACCCAAGATTGAGGTGAATGCCGATACGTTTGTCGATTTGGTTAAGCAGAGCGGTATTTGCGCTCCGGCAGGCGCCAAAGCCGGGTATGATGACAGTGCATGCACGATGAGTCTTGAGTCCATGGCTTATTCGCATTTGAATTATAAACTGGTGAATAATGCCGACAAAAATATCTGGGCGAAATTTATTGTTGCCAAGGATCAGAGCATTGTTATCTGGCGTTTGACCAGTGCAACGTTGTCCAAGGCGATGATGAATAAGATTCTTGAATAGGTTTACCTTCCTGAATCACCATATAGGCCGGCAGAATTATTACTGCCGGCCTTTTTAATATTCTGTATTTATTGCAGAAGACTGATCCCGTTCTTGCAAAGTAGGCATCATGCGGAATAATGCCGCTCCATGTCTACCAACCCGCAACCCCTCAAGCCCGGCGAGAAGATTCTGTTTACAGTGGCTGGCGTATTTGTCGTCTTTGCTATCATCGCCTTTATTATTATGCAGTTTTTTATTGCCACGTCCGACAAGCCAATTTT
>CAZUVA010000145.1:0-3558 GCA_964622755.1 uncultured Zetaproteobacteria bacterium | reverse complement strand
GGCGACGGCGGCCATGAACATCCGACCCAAATCCTCACTGACCTGCTCACCTTGCGCTGTGCCGGCGGTTATATCGGCAAAACCATGACCATCGTCGGCGATATCGCCCACTCTCGCGTGGCCCGTTCGCATCTTCTGGCGGCCAGACTGATGGGATATAAGGTGCGACTGGTAGCACCCAAAACCCTGCTACCCGCTGAAGTGGAGCGGTATGGTTGTGAAGTCTTTCACGAATTTGATGATGCCATTCCGGGCTCGGATATTCTGTATATGTTACGCGTGCAGACCGAGCGGCTGACCGACAACTGCTGTTTCCCGTCCATTCGCGAATATCACGAAGCCTATGGCCTGAATCGCAAACGGCTTGATGCCGCCGCCGAAGGTTGTTTGGTCATGCATCCGGGGCCGATGAATCGCGGCGTGGAAATCGCTACCGACGTGGCCGATTCGGGTCGCTCCCTGGTTCTTGAGCAGGTCGAGCATGGCGTGGCGGTGCGTATGGCCGTGCTGACCGCCCTGTGCGGCGGCCAGCAACATCTGGGCCGGCCCGGTCGCAGCAAGCAGAGGGTCATGGAAGCTATGCATGGGCAGGGGAGTTTGTTATGAGTGCTGCTGATGTGCTGATTCGCGGTGGTCGCGTGATTGATCCGGCCAATGACATCGATGAAATCTGCGATGTATGGATGAGCAATGGCAAAATTGCTGGCGTTGGAATATTTGACGGCGCGGCGGAAAAAACGATTGATGCAGGAGAACGCATTGTTTGTCCGGGGCTGATTGATATGCATGTGCATCTGCGCGAACCCGGGCAGGAATGGAAAGAGGATATTGAGTCCGGTTCCCGCGCTGCTGTTGCAGGCGGTATTACCTCCATGTGTTGCATGCCCAATACCGGCCCGCATATTGATCATGCCGGTGTGGCTCTCCAGATTATCGAGCGTGCTCGTCAGGTGGGATTATGCAATGTCCACCCGATCGGTGCCGTGACCAAAAACCTGGATGGCAAGGAACTGACCGAAATGCGCGAACTCACACGCGCAGGTTGTGTCGCATTTTCCGATGACGGCATGCCGATCTGGCATGCAGGCGTGATGCGCAAGGCGCTGGAATATGCCTCCAGCTTCGGGTTTATGATCATTCAGCATGCCGAAGAGCTGACGCTGACCAAAGGCGGTGCGATCAACGAGGGCTGGGTATCCACCCAACTGGGTGTGACCGGCATGCCTGTCGAGGGTGAAGATTCGATGATTGCCCGCGATATCATGCTGGCCCGCCGCGTCGATGCGCGTTACCACGTTGCTCATATTTCATCCAAGGGAGCAGTAGAACTGGTGCGTGCAGCCCGGGCTGAAGGATTGAAGGTAACCACGGAAGCTGCGCCCCACCATTTTGCCATGACTGAAGAAGAGGTTCTGGGCTTTAATGCAGATGCTAAAATGAGTCCGCCGCTCAGAACCGAAACGGATCGTCTGGCGGTGATTGAAGGGTTGAGGGATGGCACCATTGATGTGATTGCGACCGATCATGCCCCGCATCATGAAGATGACAAACGCTGCGGCCTGTCCTGCGCCGCCTTCGGTATTGTCGGACTGGAAACCATGCTGCCGGTATCATTGCAGCTGGTGCGCGATGGTGTGTTATCCATGTCTGATTTATTGGCCAAAATGACATCCAACCCGGCTCGCCTGCTGGGGCTCGATAGTGGCACACTAAGTATCGGGAGCACTGCGGATGTCACTATTTTTGATCCCGATGCCACATGGATAGTGGATCGCGACAAGCTGGTTTCCAAAGGAAAAAACACCCCATGGCATGGTAAAGAGATGACCGGACAAGTGAGCCATACCCTGAAAGCAGGGTGCCTCGTTTATGTAGCAGGTGAAGTGCGTGACTAACCCGCATGACAAAATTTATGAGGAACAGGCAAAGGTTTTAGCACACATCACCCACCCGGGCGACCAGTTCGTGATGCGCCTGTATGCACCGAAAACAGCGGCAAAAGCACTGCCGGGCCAGTTCGCCCACCTGCGCGTATCCGATGAGCGGGCGCTGCGCCGACCGATCTCGATTATGTTAACCGACCCTGAAAAGGGCACGATTGATCTGTTGTACAAGACGATTGGTGAGGGCACCCGCTTATTGTCGGAGAGGGTCGTCGGAGATGTAATCCCGATGCTGGGGCCGATTGGCCAACCGTTTGATTTATCTGACAGATCGAAGCGCTATGTACTCATCGGTGGTGGTGTTGGCATTCCGCCGATGATTTTTGCAGCGACCCGTTTGCAGGGAAAAGCCGATTGCGTGGTATTTGCCGGCTCCGAAGTGGCGTTCCCGTTTGCCCTGAAGCCATCGATTATGTTATTGCCGGGCGTGAACGGAAATGCAATTCTGTCCATTGCTTCGCTGGAGGCGCGTGATATTCCTTGCCGCTTAGCCTCCAATGCAGGTCTCTATGGCTGCTATGAAGGTCATGTGCCGAATCTGGCTCGCGATTATCTGTTCGCGTTGACTGATTTTGAAAGAGCCCGATGTGTATTGCTTTCCTGCGGCCCGCATCCGATGCTGCACGCTGTAGCCCGGATTGGCCGGGAATTTGCATTACCGACATTCCTGAGCCTGGAAGAACATATGGCCTGTGCTATCGGTGGTTGTGCCGGCTGCGTGGTAAAAACGGTTGAGGATGGTGAAGAAAAATACCGCCGCGTCTGTGTGGACGGGCCTGTATTTGCGGCGGAGCTATTGCCGCAATTCGCATGAGGCAAATGCCATTGATTAGTTTGCCGATGGCTTATTCAGTAGATGCTGATTTATTGTATGCCACAAAAAAATCGAGTAAAAAGAGAAAATACGATTTTCTATTTTTTACAGAAATACTGAATGAATCATAACTTTTCAAACGTCTGCAGGATCTATTTGAATACTTAAGGCATGAATAGCGGAGGGAAACAGAGCTGCCAGAGCCCGATAAATCATCCGGTGGCACTGGCTGCGAGGCAGCCCGGAAAAATGCTCCGATTTGATATGGATAACATAGTGCCCGCCACCATGTTCCCGTGCACCGGCGTGACCTGAATGTTTCCACGATTCATCTTCAATATGCAGACATTGAGGATGAAATTCTTTTTCCAACAACTGCCTCATCGTCTCGCCGGTGTTACTCATGAAGCTGAATTCTGGCGGTACAATATACAGACTTTCCCAATCTGCCCGACCAGTTCTGCACCACTGCTGCTTGCCAGCTCTTCCATGCAATGTTTTCGAGCTTCACGATCATCCTGGGCAATATGAACCTTGATCAGTTCATGAGAGTCGAGTGCCCGCGATGTTTCAAGTAGCAGGTTTTCACTAATACCTTTTTGCCCGACCCTGATGACAGGCTTGAGATAATGAGCTTTTGCCTTGAGTTCTTTTCGTTGTTTTGTGCTTAGAGACATCTTTTTCCTCCAGCCCCGAATATATCAGCAGTGGATAAAAATAGTATGAAATTACGGCGTTCAAACGTCTTCCGGGATGATTACAGCTCCCGAATGACACGCTAATCAACAACCTTTCAAGCTA
>CAZUVA010000144.1:0-3562 GCA_964622755.1 uncultured Zetaproteobacteria bacterium | reverse complement strand
CCCTGAAATTTGACTTCCTGACCAAGGAAGAATGACGTCGCCGTAGGTGGGTACACATACAGTGTGAATTTCTTGGCAAAAACATCGGTGCGTACCGTAATCACCAGCAACAGTAAAAATACAGCACCAATACCCAGCATGACAAACCAGCCGACCTGACGACGCATACCTGCGATATAATCATCTCGATTCATCGAGCAACTGCTCCTGCATTCAGTTTCAGCGAATCTTCAAAATCCATACCTGAACCGTCATGCTCAGACGTAGAAATGTACAGTATCCCCGCCTGTAATTGCTCCATTACTTCGCAGAACAGGGCATGAAACTGCCGCAAACGATGCGGGGCCATGCCGGTGTGCACATCCTGTACAAGAACAATGTCCGGCTTTTGCAACAGGCAGCGACCCAGGCTAATTAAACCGTGGGTATAGGGTGAACGTATGCCGGCTTGCTCGTCCAGATCATCCTTAATATCAAGAAACTCCGCCATCTGAAGTAAATCCTGTTCGGCCTGTTCCAACGCATCCTGATCACCATGGTACAGAAAAGGCAGCATCAAATTTTCCCGCAAACTCAGATTTGCCATCATACCGCGATGATGGAGCATACTGGAAACCTTCTGAAAAAAGATAGAACTGCCAGTCTGATAACTTGCCTCATCAGTTTCCAGCCATAACTGCCATGCAGTCTTGCCAGCTTGCACCGGTACGACAAACAGGCTCTCCAGCCACTCATACTGGTGTTTGCGCGGCATCACCAGGCGCTTGCGCTCTCCCTTGGCAATACAGCCCGCAGGCAAAACATCATTCAACACCTGCATCTCACGCCAGCACACCCGGATCACAACAGATTCCACAGTACGGCAACGATCACGTCCACCAGTGCCACCATCATCAGCGAATCAAGCACGCCATAGGTAGCATGAACAGGAACCTGATTGGGATCATGGCCTACCTTGCGCCCCTCAAATAACAGCATGGTGCAGCACAAGACAGGGTATAATGCACCCTTGCCTCCCATCATCAGCACCCCGTCGAGCGTTGCCCCCTTACGGAGTTCAGTCAGGAACTGGGTGAAATTCAACTCATCATTCAACGCTACAAACAAACCACCAACCCAAATCGAAACACCTACAAACAGAAGCGTCAGAACAAGGCCGCACAAAGCAAACGCCATCACCCTGGGCAAGTAGAGGTACTCATCCAGATTGACACCCATACTTTTCAGCAGCAGCGCCTCGCCACGAATATGCATATTGCCGATTTCCGTAGCCACTGCCACCCCGGAGCGGGTCAGTATTAAAAGAGTGACCAGCAGAGGCGCTATCTCCTGCATCAGCAGGGTATTCATCAAAGACCCGATAAGAGAAACATCTCCCACGCTCTTGGCAAAATGCACAATATGGTAGACTGCCGCTACTCCGGCAAACAGCGTGATCACCAGTACCCATGGCAGGCCCTTCACGCCGGTAAAGTAAATTTGCCGGATCAGTACATTCACCACAGCCGGGCTCGAAACCCATTTAAACCGTAGCCCCAGCGCCAGAAGATATATAATAAAGAGATAGAAGTGATACAGACCCAGTGCAAGGCGCAAGGTAATCTCACCGACCCGGTCGGCGCGTCCATGCAATGCACCAAAACGTTTTTGTGTGACTTCCATAGCTATGTTATAGCCTCATGGAATAGAAATGCAATAGATTGTTATAACATATGAGGCAATTCCAAACTCACCAGGCTGGCTGAAATAACAGCGACTTCACCTGCTCTGTCTAAGCTCGGTATCCTTTACACCTCCACGATAATAATCCCCGGATTTACCACCCTTTTTTTCATCCAGACAGATATTGGTGAGTGTCATAGCTTTATCGACAGCCTTGCACATATCGTAAATGGTCAGCAGTGCCGTGCTGACAGCTGTAAGAGCTTCCATCTCCACACCCGTCTTACCGTTACATTTGACCGATACTTCCACATTTAAGCCGCAATTATCTTCCAGTTCAGTGAACGATACATCAATACCGGAAAGCATGAGTGGATGACACATGGGAATTATTTCCGGTGTTTTCTTGGCACCCAGCACAGCCGCCACATCGGCCACAGCCAACACATCACCTTTCTTCAGTTTACCCTGACGAATATGGTCGAGTGTTTCCTGTAGCATGTGAATCTCACCGCTGGCAATGGCAATGCGTGTGGTCGAATCTTTGCCCGATACATCCACCATCCGTGCTCGCCCGGCCTCATCAAAATGGGTTAGTTGTTTGGGATTCTCGCTCATGCCTGCATCTCCTGCTGTGTTTCGACATGGGCGACTCCCACCAGTAGTTTCCCTTCACGCATACGCCAGTGTTGATGGGCTAATACTCGGGCATCTTCAATATCATGGCTGACCATAATCACTGATATTTGAAGTTCAGCCTGAATGGTTTTCAGAACCTCCCGTAAACGCTCTCGAATAGCTGGCGCCTGAGCTGAAAATGGTTCATCGAGTAGCAATGCCGAAGGTTTGCGATAAACAGCTCTGGCCAAAGCCACGCGCTGAGCCTCGCCGGTCGATAATACCCGAGGCTTGCGTTGCATCAATGCGGCAATCTCCAACTGCTCGACCAACTGTGACAACCAGGCTTCATCAGCCTGTTCCGCACCCAGCATGATATTCTGTTCAACACTAAGCCACGGCAACAGGGCTGCATCAGCCCAAACGCAGCCCACATGGTGTTGTTCAGGGGGCAAGACAAACCCGGCGCTGCTATCCAGCCATGCCCGACCACTTACAATCACCTGGCCTTGTGCATCCTCCAAACCTGCCAGACACCGAAGCAATGTTGTTTTCCCCCCACCATTTTCTCCGGACACAATAATAAATTCATCAGCAAAGCTGGAATCCACCTGTAAATTCAAAACACCCAGACGGGCTGTTATTCGAATACGATTCACTGACCACTCCCCATATTCAAAGCCTGTCGATTTACCAAATAAACCACGGACAACATCACAAACGATATGCCCAGTAGAATCAGCGCCAGTACCCATGCTTCCGAATACTGTTGCATCTCAACCATTTCAAACAAAGCAATGCTCGCTACTTTCGTTTCACCCGGGATCGAACCACCCACCATCAGCACCACGCCGAACTCGCCCATGGTATGGGCAAAGGAAAGTGCGGCGGCGACCAACACTCCACCCTTTGATGCGGGCAACATCACCTGGAGCAATGTCTGTTTAAGATTCAAGCCCTGAGTTTGCGCCATTTCCAGCCAACTCTGTGGAATCGCACGCAGGGCCTGCTGCATGGGTTGAACGGCAAAGGGCAAGCTGTACAGTACTGAAGCGAGCACCATGCCGGAAAATGAAAATGCCAGAGAGCTGTCAAAAACAGATTGCCAGATTCGACCCATGGCAGAACCCGGCGCAATCATCACCAGCACGAAATAACCCAGCACCGTCGGCGGCAACACCAGTGGCAAGGCCACCACGACTTCCAGCGCTGTACGCCCCTTAAACGATTTAAAAGCCAGCAGATATGCCAGAGGCAATGCGATGAACAGCAGAATAACTGT
>CAZUVA010000143.1:0-3570 GCA_964622755.1 uncultured Zetaproteobacteria bacterium | reverse complement strand
CGACGGATGCTGAAACAACAACATCTGAATTTCGGACAGCAGCCGATTCAAGCGTCCGCCATCATCGCCTGCATGATCGCAATCTGGCAACAGGTGCCCCGACACCTCAGCAAAAGTTTGCGGGTAAGCCTGCATGGATTCTCGACAAGAAAGCAGTAATGCCGCACCAACAGCAATGAGCTGCATGCCCTCCTCGGACAGTAACGGATTCAGTGTTTCGCATAGATAGTCCGCATCTTCAGCCGCCCAAGGAAATTGTCCTTCAGGCATCACGCGCACCTGAGTGCGCGCCAGTTGGGCATGATAGGGAGAAGCAACCCAGCACTGAGACGTATCTTCCAGCAACGCGCCACACTGCTGCGCCAGCAAAGCCGCAGGCGATATGTCGCACAAAGCTGCATACCAGCCCAGCGGATTCTTATCGGCGCAATCGAACCAGCATCGCTTGTATGAGGATAACTGCTTATCCCATAAAAATAACTCAGGATGGAGCGAAACCCCATCCTGATGCTGAATCAATGCCTGACTGACAATCAGTGTCGAAACACTCACCTAACGCGCATGGATTCTTTCCACTCCGCGGTATAAAGCATTACCACAGGGTGGGAAAAATCATGCAGGCGCGTTGTTTGTTTCATGTTAATAATCACGATTCCAGCGCCTTGCGTACTGCATCCTCGCTGGCATCAATCGTAATCGGCGTTGGAATGCCCATCATGGCTGTGTCCGGGTCTTTCAGGCCATTGCCGGTCAAGGTGCAGACGATGGTTGCGCCCGGCTGAAAATAACCTGCCTTGTTGAGCTTGATGACGCCAGCCACCGAAGCAGCCGAGGCAGGCTCGCAGAACACCCCTTCCATGGAAGCCAGCATATCGTAAGCCTGCAAAATCTCGTCATCGGTTACCGCATCAATTCGACCACCGGATTCATCGCGTGCTGCTTCTGCCTGCTGCCATGAGGCCGGTTTACCAATGCGAATCGCCGTGGCCACCGTTTCCGGATTCTCCACCGGCGCGCCGTTGACAATAGGTGCTGCACCAGCAGCCTGAAATCCGATCATTTTTGGCAGCATCTTACTAATCCGTTTTTCGTGATATTCCTTATATCCCATCCAATAGGCGGTGATATTGCCTGCATTGCCGACTGGCAGGGCGTGGTAATCGGGTGCAAAACCCAGTTCATCGACAATCTCGAATGAGGCAGTTTTCTGGCCCTGAATGCGGTATGGATTCACCGAATTGACCAGCGAAATCGAACCGTCGGCGGAGATCTTGCGCACCAGTTCCAGCGCATCATCGAAATTGCCGCGAATCTGAATCACTTTGGCGCCATAACGCATACCTTGGCTCATTTTACCCAACGCGATCTTGCCATCGGGAATCAGCACATAGGCATCCATACCGCAGTTGGCTGCATAGGCTGCCGCCGAGGCAGAAGTATTACCGGTCGAAGCGCAGATAATTTTGCGCGAACCTGCATTGTAGGCTTGGGTCACGGCCATGGTCATGCCACGATCCTTGAATGAGCCGGTTGGATTTAAACCCTCGAACTTGAGAAATAGTTTCAATTCCGGGTTAATCGCATTGCGCAAATTCATCGATTCGTGCAACGGCGTATTGCCTTCATACAGGGTAATGACCGAGTCATCCTTGCCAATCGGCAAAAATGCGCGGTAGCGGTTTATGATTCCTTCATATCTGGGCATAGTGATCCTCTACGCGACAGCCGATTCTTTACGCAGAATCAGCACATCTTCTTCGACAGCCTTCAGCCCGATAATACGGCTGATGGCGGCCTGTAAATTTCCTTCGGTGGTTTGGTGCGTTAACATGATCACCGGTACGCTGTTGGCCGATGAGCGCTCTTTCTGGCTCATCGCTTCCAGACTAATCCGGTGATCGGCCAGAATCGAGGTGACCGATGCAATCACGCCCGGCTGATCCTGCACCATCAAGCGCAGATAATATTCACATTCGATATCGGCCACCGGCAGCGTTTCCAGATCACGGCGTTCCGATTCCGCAAAACCCATCGGCGGTGCCAGATACGCTATGCCATCGGGAAACACGCGAGCGATATCCATGATATCGGCCACAACGGCGGAAGCAGTCGGACGTTCGCCCGCGCCTCGACCGAAATACATCGTATGCTCGATAAAATCGCCCGACACCTGCACCGCATTATAGGAATCGGAGACTTGCGCCAGTTGGGAATTGACCGGCACCAGGGTTGGGTGCACGCGCATTTCTACCCGTTCGACACAACCGTCAGCCCCATGCGGTTTGGCAATGCCGAGCAATTTAATGCGGTAACCCAGCTCAGAAGCCGATTCGATATCCGAGGCTGTGATTTTGCTGATCCCCTCGGTAAACACTTCATCAAATTTAATTTTGGAGCCGTAGGCCATGGCAGCTAAAATAGATAATTTGTGCGATGTATCAATGCCTTCGACATCAAAAGTGGGGTCGGCTTCAGCGTATCCAAGTTCCTGCGCCTCTTTCAGCACATCGCCGTAATCGGCCCCTTCATTCTCCATCTTGGTAAGGATGAAATTGCAGGTGCCGTTCAGAATACCATAGACGGACTCAATCGCATTGGCCGCACAGCCTTCGCGCAAGGCTTTCAAACATGGGATGCCGCCGCCGACTGCCGCCTCAAAACCAATAGCCACGCCCTTTTCATCGGCAAGAGGAAACAGATCTTCGCCATGTTTGGCTACCAATGCCTTGTTGGCTGTCACCACATGTTTCCTATGCTCCAGCGCCGTCGCCACAAACGTGCGGGCAGGTTCATAACCACCAATCAGTTCAACCACCAGATCGACATCATCAGCAGTGACAATATCGTTGGCATCATCAGTAAGCCGCACGCCTGTAAAATCCAGCCCGCGATCACGTGCCAAATCACGGTCTGCAGCAGCTACCAGTCGAATATTTTTACCCAAGCGACGCGATATCAATTCCTGTTGTTCAATCAGGATACGGGCAACACCGGTACCAATCGTCCCCAGCCCCAGCAATCCAACTCTTAATTCATTCATTCTACACTCCAATACTTTCTCGCCAACTCACACAATTTTAACGGCCCGCCAAATCCGCCCATGGATGGGTGGCATTAGCGAGCAAGTAGAAAACTACGCTTTTCTGCTTGCGTCAAAGGCTGAGGGCAGGAGCCCGAAGCCGTATCAATCAATCACACGCCGGCATGCAGGAACTTGCGCATGCCGCGTAAGGCCTGCCGGGTTCTGTGTTCATTTTCAATCAGTGCGATACGCACATAATGGTCGCCATAATCACCAAAGCCAATACCGGGCGATAC
This sequence comes from uncultured Zetaproteobacteria bacterium, assembly GCA_964622755.1. Lineage (GTDB taxonomy): Bacteria > Pseudomonadota > Zetaproteobacteria > Mariprofundales > Mariprofundaceae > Mariprofundus. The sequence continues at coordinate 252 of CAZUVA010000143.1, read as the reverse complement.
CGCCACGCCGCCCTCTTTGAGCATCCGTTTGGAAAATTCCAGCGAACCCATCGCCTTGAACTCATCCGGTATCTCGGCCCAGACAAACATGGTGGCTTTGGGCTTTTCAGCCATCCAGCCCATCTTGTGCAATCCGTCAATCAATACATCACGGCGCGACTGGTACATCAATCGGATATCTTCCACGCAATCCTGCGGCCCATTCAAAGCTGCGCATGAGGCGATCTGAAGCGGCTGAAACATGCCATAATC
>CAZUVA010000142.1:0-3599 GCA_964622755.1 uncultured Zetaproteobacteria bacterium | reverse complement strand
CCTAGAAAGCCATGAAAAACGTCATTGCTTTTTTTGTTAAACGTGGAGTGCTGGTCAATCTGATCTCAATCATCCTGCTGGTGGGCGGTATTTATGCCGGCATCAATATGCAGCGCGAGGCATTCCCGAGCATCAATTTCGATGTCATTGTCGTCACCGGTGCTTATCCGGGTGCAGCGCCACGGGAAGTAGAACGTTTACTGGTGACGCCGATTGAACAGGAAATGAAAGGTCTCGACGGCATCAATGTGATTCGTTCCACCTCCTTTTCGGGCAATATGCAGATCACCGTTGAAGTCGATCCGAATTTTAAGGATCGCTCGCGGCTGGTATCCGACATCCAGCAGGCTATCAATCGGGCTGATTTACCGGTCGATCTGCCTGCCGAGCCGGTCATCACGGAAGTGAAATCGGAACAATCGCCGGTGTTGACCTTCTCAATTTTCGGCGATTTTCAGCCGCTGGAACTCAAACATCTGAGCAGTCAGATTGAGGATGATGTACGCGGTATCAATGGCATCGCCAACGTGTTCGTACAAGGTGACCGCAAAGAAGAGATTCGTATCGTGCCCAATCCGGACAAAATGCGTCGGCACAGGGTCTCGATCAACGATATTATCGCGCTGGTTCGGGGCTGGAATATCAATGCCCCGGGCGGTCGCCTGAAGGCCCCCGATGGCCAGCGCATTATTCGCATTACCGGTGAATTTGCTTCCGCCGAGGATGCCGGCAATCTGGTGCTGCGTTCCAATGAACGCGGTCAGGCCCTGTATCTAAAAGATGTAGCGGATGTGACGCAAACACTGGAGCGCCCCTACCGCTATGTCGGTGCGCGCGGCGATCCGGCCATCAATATGATTGTCGTCAAAAAGGCTGATGCCGATATCATCAAGCTGGTGGACAGGGTGCGCGCCTATCTGGATACCATTCCGGAAACCTACGGTGAGAAAATTCATGTTAGCGCCTATAACGATTATTCCACCATTACCCGCCTGCGGCTGGGCGTGCTGACCAATAACGGCGCCATTGGTCTGGTATTGGTGATGGCGCTGCTGATGCTATTTTTGCGTCCCGCTGTGGCCCTGACCACAGCCTGGGGGTTGCCGGTGATTTTCTTCTCCGGCATTGCAGTATTGTACATGGCCGGCATCACCCTGAATCTACTGGTCATGTTTGGCTTTATTATGGTGCTCGGTTTGATGGTGGATGATGCCATTATTATCGGTGAAAATGCCACCTGGCATATGGAGCGGGGGCTCTCTCCCGAACAGGCTGTCATTGAGGGCGCTTATGAGTTGGTCGGCCCGGTCACGGCCACCGTACTGACCACTATTGTGGCCTTTCTGCCGCTGATGTATATGGATGGCATTATCGGCAAATTCGTCTATTCCATTCCGGTCGTGGTGATTGTGCTACTGAGCTTTTCATGGTTTGAGGCTATTTTTATTCTGCCCAACCATATCCGCGATGTGGCCAATGCAAATAAGCATCCCAAAGAACGCATCCTGTTCACCTGGATCTCCAATATTTACGTCTGGCTTCTGCACAAAGCCGTCAAGCTGCGCTATCTGACTATCCTGCTGACGATTCTTGGCTTGTTTGCCGCAGTCATGCTGGGCACCACGATGAAATTCCAGCTATTCCCATCCGGTGCGGAATCCACCTTTTATCTGCGTGTCAATATGCCTACCGGTACAACGCTGGAAACGATGCGCGATCAATTGAAAAAACTTGATATCGAAGTGCGCAAACGCGTTGATCCGGCTCTGCTGGAAACAACCACCATGGTCGCCGGCGAAAACAGTGCCGACCAGCGTGAATCATTGAAACAGGTCGGCGACCGCTTCGGCTTTGAGCGCGTCATCCTGATTCCGTTCACCCAGCGCACAGTCAAGGCTTATACGGTCATGAATGTGATAGAAAAAGAGATTCCGCCGCTGTTCCCCGATATGGATATCAGTTTCGCCATGCAAAAACCGGGGCCGCCGGTCGGTCGAGCCCTGCAGGTGGAACTCACCGGCGGCGATGAGCAGAGCATGACGCAGGTGGCCCAACGGCTAATGCACATACTGAGCACCGTCAAAGGCGTATATGCCATCGAAAGTGATCTGGAGCCGGGCGATCCGGAAATCCGCATTGTGATGGATCGCAAACTGGCTGCTTATGCCGGCGTGAATCTGGCTACGGCCGGCACCCATATTCGCGCCGCCTTTGACGGTTTACGCGTATCCACCATCAAGCGCGGCAAGGAAGAAATTGATGTCACCATCCGTTACCCAGAACAGGCGCAACGCGATCTCGATACGCTGATGAAACTGGAAATCCCCAATACGCGCGGTGGCCTGGTACCATTGTTTCGCATCGCCAAACTGGAGAACAGGGAGGGGACCAGCAGCATCCGCCACAAGGACGGGCGTCGGGTGATCAATGTCTCGGCTGAAGTGAATCAGACAGATATGAACTCCAAGCAACTCAACGCGCTGGTTGGGCAACGCCGCAGCGAATGGATGGGCGATGACGCTGCCCATGTCCGTGTGCATATGGGCGGAGAAGAGGAAAGCACGCAGGAGTCAGTGCGCGGACTCATCTTCAGCTTTGTTTTTGCACTGCTGGGTATCTTTGCCATTCTGGCAGTGCAGTTTAACCGCGTCGGTTATCCGATTCTGGTCATGCTGGCCATCCCGTTCGGGGTGATCGGAATCATTGTCGGATTTTTCCTGCACGGGGAACCGATTTCGTTCATGGCCATGATGGGTTTTGTCGCCCTCACCGGCGTGGTGGTCAATGCATCGCTGGTCATGGCCGTTTTCATCCAACGCTTAATAAGCGAAGGCGTACCATGGCGTGAAGCCATCATGGAAAGCGGCAAACGCCGCCTCCGAGCCGTACTGTTAACGGCCATCACCACCGTTGTCGGCTTGTTACCCACCGCTTATGGCTGGGGCGGTTTCGATCCCTTTGTTGCACCCATGGCACTGGCTTTATCATGGGGACTGATGTTTTCCACAGTAATCACGCTGTTCTCCGTGCCAGCTGCGCTCGGCATCGCACTGGATATCAAACATACGATGCAACGACTGTTCGGTAAAAAGGTTTCTCAGAACTAGCAAAGGGTGTTGTTGCGCCGAAACCCGGGCCAATAAACAAGAGAATAACTCAATACCTCACGCCTGATCCGGTCTGGTAAAAGATGATGCGTTGCCACCATCGGTGATGGAATGGCTTACCAGATCAAGAAATCAATGAGAAAAAAAGATTTGATTATCGACCGATGAGCGTACGGAAGCGGTCAGGGCGCTGGTGATGATTCAATCAAACTGGATTACTTCCATCGCCAGCGATGCGGCTGCAGATGCCATTACATGATCAGATGTGGCTATGGCTTGTGCGCCGATACTTCTGGCAATAGCGAGGTGTATGGCATCGAGCGTTCGCAACGCGTGCTGTGGTAATTGTTCCATCAGTCCGATAGCCGCCTGAGCGTGCTGAGCTAAAAGCGGTTGTCTGGATAAAAACCCGCGTTCAACATCCTCAGTAAACGTGGCAAATATTTGCTGTTCCAATTCGGCGGAAATTTCACCCATTCGTTTTCGCCTCGC
>CAZUVA010000141.1:0-3603 GCA_964622755.1 uncultured Zetaproteobacteria bacterium | reverse complement strand
AGGCATTCTGACCATGGATCAAATGCTGACCGATCCTGAAGAAGCCGCTGACTTTGTCGAAAAGACTGGCGTTGATGCGCTGGCCATTGCCATTGGCACATCACATGGTGCTTACAAGTTCACCAAGCCACCTACAGGCGACATTCTGGCCATTGACCGTGTAAAAGAAATTCACTCTCGCCTGCCTAATACCCATCTGGTTATGCATGGTTCATCTTCTGTTCCGCAGGAGTGGCTGGCTGTTATCAATGAGTTTGGTGGCGACATTGGCGAAACCTACGGTGTTCCAGTTGAAGAAATCGTTGAAGGCATCAAGCATGGCGTTCGTAAAGTCAATATTGATACCGACCTGCGTTTGTCTTCTACCGGCGCAGTGCGCAAATTCCTGTCTGAGAATCCATCTAACTTCGATCCTCGCAAGTTCCTCAAGGCTTCTACGGCAGCTATGCAGAGTGTTTGCGTTGCTCGTTTCGAAGCATTCGGTTCTGCCGGACATGCATCGGATATCACTGCAAAATCACTGGAGAAGATGATCAGCTTCTACGGCTAAATCTCTTTCCTGCATCATCAAAAGGCGGGCTCGCAAGAGCCTGCCTTTTTTGTTTCCATGTAACACCCGGCCTGCTGATACGACCAAAATATAAGCTGACAAAACAAGCGACGTAAAAGGGGAAGAATCGTGTGCACCATGGAGGTGTATGATGAATATCCGCAATGTTATTTCACTCAGACTATTCTTCAGCATAACTATTGCCTTTTTGTTCATGGCTACCCCCACTCAGGCCGGTGGCTATCTCCACTTCGGTTATGGTCATCATGGCTACGGTCATTCGTACGGCTATGGCTACAGCTACCCGTATTACGGTTTGCATAGCTATTACGGCTATGGTCATCACTATGGTCACCATAGTTACGGATACCCCAGTTATGGGTACGGCTATTCCAATTACGGCCATCGCTATAACAGTTACGCCACGCCATACACCTCCGATGATGATTATTCATCAGGCTCAACCTACCAAAGCCGGACTTATGATCGCGGCGGCAGCAATATCGCCACCGGCAACGGCTGGACATTACTCGGCAACAATCAGGCCAGCGCAGCCCTGACCGATTTTGGCAGGCAGGCTCAGGCATCCCCCTCCAAAGGCGATCCCAAGGTCGGATATGCGCTGGCCTCGGCTGATCTTGGCCGCCTCGACAAGGGTGTATGGGCCATGCGCCGCGCTCTGAGAATCGATCCGCATGCCTTGCATTATGTGGCGCTGGATGAACACCTGAATACAAAAGTCGGACAAATCATCCAGCAGTACGAGAAAAAGCTGGCTTATTCTTCCAGCGATAGCGATGCAGCCTTCATGCTGGCATCACTGCATTATTTACGCCGTGATATGGGAACAGCTCGCACCAACATCGATCAAGCCATGCTGGCGCGACATAACAGCACCAGTACAAAAAACCTGAAAGCTCTGATCGATAAGGAAACAGAAGAATGAGCATTTTGTGATTGAAAATGGCGTAACGACTCGGCACCCCTTTGCAAAAGTCTAGTAACTGCTCAGATTGCCCTTGATTTGTTCGAGAACAAGGAAAACACGCGCAGTGTGCTCCTGCACTCGAGCATGTTTGACGCGGTTATCAGGCAAATCAAGGGTGAGCTTAGTAGTTACGGAATGGCTAAAACTGGTTTTTATGATGAGTCAGGATAGTTTTCGGGGTAATCACAGATTCCCGGGGCTGGCTATTGGTTTCACAGAGACTTCACAGATCGTGTGTAATTGCAGGTAAAATGACACCAAAAAATAATTTTTACTTCTTGGTTTTTTTGCTTGCACTATTCAATGCAGGCCCCGTACTGGCGCAAATTCAGGAGCATACGAGCCTTAGCGACTCCAACGACTGTACTGATATTACAGTCGATTACGAAAACAATCCAAACCTGACCCGGCAGGAAAAAATAAAGCTCATGGACAAGGCTCTGCTTCATTCTCTGAATAAATATGAAGGCTGCCAAAATATCCGCGCCAGTGCTGCTGCCAGTGGCGGCGGAGCAGACACAGGCAAAACCGGCTCAGGTGGCGGTACGGAAAACTCCGGATCAGGGTCTTCCACGGCCAGTTCCGACATGTCGGGCACTGAAACGCCGGCTGAGCAAGAAACGACGAGCAACAGTTTAAACGGTAAAACAGAAACAAGCACTGCCCCGATCAATGAAGATGCCAAGACGCACAATCAAAACGTGCATCCCAAAGGCAGTGGTAAAATTCCGGACGATATTCCGAAAGTCGATAATGACAGCGTTCTGGAAGCGCAAATTCGCCAGGCAGCAATGAGTGAAACAGACCCGGCTATTAAAGTAAAACTCTGGAACGAATATCGAAAATACAAAGGCTTACCTGTTCAATAAGCTAAAGGGGCAACTGTCGTGAATGGTATCATGTATCTTAGAAAATCGATTGCAGCTACAATCGCCTTTGCATTTCTTTTGACGAGCTGCGCAGCGGGCGGATCGGGTTCATCCGGCCCTGGTGTCGGCCCCGTAATGTCCTCGTCATATTTTAAATCAAAGGTCAAAGAAAAACCGGGCGTTCAAAAACCCAAACTTGATATCATTGTTCCTGTTTTCGATCCGGGGCTACCCAAGGATCCGGCAAACTATGAAAAAGAAGGTATTTGGCCTGAACTGCGCCGGGCAGAAGCCTCCCGGTTCGCGTATAAAATGAAACTGGCGCTCGAAAAAACCGGTGCGTTCGGTGCCGTTCGCGTCATGCCGGATAAAACAGCAACGGGTGATCTTTACGTGATGGGAACCATCAATGAATCAAATGGCGAAAACGTAGATATTGGCATAAAAGTTTATGATATCAGCGGGAAACGATGGTTCAGTAAATCGTTCGAGCACGAAGTGGCAAAAGATTTTTACAGTAATATAAGAAACAAGGGCAAAGACCCTTATGAACCCGTTTTCAAGAAAGCTGCGGATCAGCTTGTCAAAGAGCTTGATTATCATGCAGCTGGGGATTTGGAGAAATTGCAAACTCTCACAACCTTGCGTTTCGGAGCTAATTTTTCTGAAGCAGCCTTTGCCCAACATATGCAGGTCAAAAGAGGCGTCGCATCACTGATCAGCTATCCGGATGAAAATGATTTGATGCTCAAACGTGTGAAAGCTATTCGAATCCGCGATCAGTTGTTTACCGATCAAATGCAACCTCATTATGAACAGTTTAATCAGAAAATGGATGATAGTTATGCCGTTTGGCAGAAACAGAGTTTCACCGAACTGGAGGCGGAACGCCAGTCCAGCCGTGAAACGGTTAAAAATGCTCTGGCCGGCGTGGCCTTGATTGGCCTCGCCGTGTTGTCCGCTGTCGCCGGAGGCCAATCAGACACATACGCAGGCTCGGCTGCGGGCACGACGGGAGCTGTGGTTGGCGGCGTGATTGGTGCGCAATTTCTGGAAAAGAGTTTCCAAACGAGTAAGGAAGCGAAATTTCACAGAGAAGCCCTGAGCGAACTCGGCCAGTCCATTGATAATGAAATGGCGCCCCAGGTTGTCAAATTTGAAAAATCCACTCTGAAACTCACCGGCAGCGCCAAAGA
>CAZUVA010000140.1:0-3606 GCA_964622755.1 uncultured Zetaproteobacteria bacterium | reverse complement strand
CAAAACGGCTGAGAGCTGCGTTTCAGGAGGGTCTGTCTGCCTTGCAGGATTATTTACAAAGTCTGGAGCAACTGTAAGCAGCCTATTTGCATGAAGCACCTTCAGCCGGATATTGATCACTAATTGTGTCAACCACATAAGCTCCGGCGTGCTCAGCACAACACCGCCACCACATACCTCGCGGAAAATCCTACCTACGCTTATTTGAGCTGCCACGACTCCTTCAACAGGCAGTCATAATCACAGCTTGATGAAACCGCGGTAACTTTGAAGCGTTACATGCACAACCTATAGCTCTAGCAATCAACAGGGCCCGGCCACTAGGCCGAACCCTGGATTGCTGACATTCACTGCACTCTAGCTGACTGTCTTTTAACCAAACGTTCCATCATGCGCAAATCCTTTGAAGTAAGATTAAACGCTGTATCTACCCATATTTCAGCTGCGTTCAATAATTCTTCAAAAGTCAGCGGGTTTGTGCATCGTTTCGCTTCTCTAAATGCTCTATAACCATTTTGAAAGCGGCTTTCTTTTTTGACATAGTCATATACTGCCTGTGTCCCCTGCCCATCTTCGGCCAGAATATCAACCACGCCCAGCGCATACATTTGTTCCGCAGTGTACAGTTTGCCACTTAGAATCAGGCGTTCAGCTTCAACCATACCTATTTTCCTGTACAGCATGCTATAAGCTCCAGCACCGGGAAACAGGTTGAACAGAATGTCGGGCAGTCCCATTTTAGCACTTCGCTCGGCAATCAATACATCGCTGGAAACCGCCGCTTCAAAACCACCACCTAGAGCATCTCCCTGAACAAGAGAAATTGTAGTTATATTTTTCCCATGCCCAATATGGTTGCGATATAAAATATCATTGCATGCAATAGCATAGGCCTTTAGCGAATCCCTGTCGCCATTTCTAATCAGTCGAAGAAATAAATTAAGATCTCCCCCCAAATTAAATACTGTATCCACCTTTGATGCCATGACCGTATATCTCAGGCTGGTATCTTCTTTGGAAGAGGTACTCTCTAACCCCTTGAACCAATGTTGAATTTCCTTTACCAGTTCAAATGTAAAACATGGCCTTGGTTGAGCACCCATTAAATACCAAGCTAACCTATGTTCTTCATCGTATTGAACATCCATAGATTGATATTGTTGCGCTGTATTCGTTTGAGCCAGTTTTAAGTTGGATTGAGTTTGATACTTCATCATGTGAATCCCCTGTTTTAATGAGTCGGGTCGCCCCGCTTGCGTCAGGCTGAACCTGTTCGGTGAGATGCGTCAATTTTGAACACAGCTGTTCGTTTAGCATTCGGCGCTCGATTCATCATTAAAACATTGTAGAATCCGGCAAATGGGTGAGAACGTGTGTTACACCAGTGCAAATGCATGGCGCAAGGCTGCAATGAATAGGGCCTCCGGTATTGATGATGCCGAATCCTGCCAACGCAGGGAAATCGCAGATGCGCATAATTTGAAGGCAGGCATCAATGACGCCGACACCCTGGCTGATCAGGAGATTTATATTCAAGGCAAAATGACCCCTGAGGAATATCAGAAATACCTGCTTTTCAAGCATTCAAACTCCTGATTCCGTAGCGCTGATATAATATGCCTGAAATAGACCTGTCCCTGTTAATATATGGTCTGGTGGTTGGTCTGGGGGCCGGTGCTATAGCTGGCATACTGGCCGGGCTGGCCGGTGTTGGCGGTGGCTTGATTTATGTGCCTGTATTCTATGCCTGTATGCCGGGCGCAGCTGACGGTGTAGCGATACATGTGTTCGCCAGTCTGGTTGCCGTGATTATTACCGGTTTTTTTTCTACTCGCTCACACTGGCGATTGAAACATGTCGATTACCAAATGCTGAAAATATTGCTGCCCGGTTTGATTGTTGGCGCCGGGCTGGGGCTGTGGAGTACATTACGTTTGCCCGAAGCTTGGGTGCTGCTGGCTCTGGCAACACTGGACGGATGGATGGCGTATGACTATGGCCGCAGCGTGCTTGTAAAACCGGCAGGCAGGCCATCTGCAGCCCTATTTTCCGGTCCCATAGGGTTTATTTCCGGAGCTCTGGGCATTGGCGGAGGCACCATGATAGCGCCGTTGTTGCGCCGTTTTGTGGCATTACGGATCGCCGTTGGAACTTCGGCTGCATGTGGGCTACTGATGGCACTTGGTGCTGTGTTAATCAATATATTGTTCGAACATGTGTGGCATGATGAACTGGTAGGACAATCAATGTTTCTGGCCGGCGCATGGTTTGGCATAGCCGTGATTCTGCCCAAAAGTACAGGCTGGGCCGCCCGTCTGCATACCGTAGTACCCGAGCACACACTGCGCATCTCCCTAAAAGCAATATTTATGCTGTTGGCAACCGGGCTATTGGTTGCTGCCATATTGTCCTAGCTTTATTTGCATTGTGATGACTGTCAGGCCAGAGGGCTTCCCGGTCGCTGCCACGGTATTTTTTCTTTTGATTCAATGACAACCCGCATAACCAGACCGAGCGCAGCCAGCATGGTGACCAGTGCCGAGCCTCCATAACTGATAAATGGCAACGGCAGGCCGACAACGGGGAAAAGACCTGAAACCATGCCGATATTGACCGTGATATACAGTATAAATATTGAGGCAATACCAACGCAGAGCAATGAGGCAAAACGGTTGTGGGCATGGTGGCCAATAAAAAAAATCCGCAAAATCAGCACAGCATAGAGTGATAATAACAGTACAACGGCAAGAAAACCGCCTTCCTCAGCCAGTATGGAAAAGATGAAATCGGTATGTTGCTCAGGCAAAAAATGTAGTCTTCCCTGAGTTCCTTGCAAAAAACCCTTGCCTGATAACCCCCCCGATCCAATCGCAATGGTTGACTGAATCACATGATAGCCGGCTCCCAGAGGATCGGATTGCGGATCCAGCAAAGTGAGCACGCGCTGCTTCTGATAATCATGCATGAAATGCCATAATACGGGCAAGGCGGCAACGCCTGTAACAAAGGCAATCAAGAGCAACCGCCAGGGCAGCCCTGCTACAATCACCATGCCAGTAGCGGCAAACAGTAGCACCAGAGTCGTCCCAAGATCCGGTTGAATAATGATCAGGCAGGCAGGGATAGCCGCCAATAGCAGTGGTATCACGATCTCTCCCGTCCCTCTGGCTTCCCTGCTGGAAAACCAGCTTGCCAGCACAAAGATCAGCGCCCATTTCATAATTTCCGAGGGTTGAATATTAGCAATCCCAATATCCAGCCATCTGCGCGCTCCCATATGTATATCGCCGATCAATGGTACAAGTATCAGTAGCAGCAATGCCACGCCATACATGGGCCAGCATGCCAAACCCAGTATCCGCAGGGGTACAAAACACAGTATACTGAATACCAGCATGCCAATCGCCCAGAACATGGCCTGTTTTTGCCATAGTTCGCTATCACCCTGATGTACCGCAGCAAAGAGCACAATCATACCCATTGCCGCCAGCCCAAACAGACTGGCAAGCAATATCCAGTCCAGTGCTTTGAGCATGCGAATCACGGCGCTTCCCCTTTTGAAATAATCACCTGTTGTTTTGCCGCCATGGCTTCAACAATGGCGGC
>CAZUVA010000139.1:0-3609 GCA_964622755.1 uncultured Zetaproteobacteria bacterium | reverse complement strand
CTTTTGCGGCGGCCTGTGCCGCGATAAACTGTTTCTGCCATTGTATTCGATTCCTTAATTCTGTTTTATTGCTTCAAAGCTGCATTGCTTCAGGCTGTTGAGCCGTATGCGGGTGATCACCGCCGGCATATACCTTCAGCTTTTTCAGCATGGAGCGACCCAGTGGGCCTTTTGGCATCATGCCTTTAACGGCCAATTCAATGATGCGTTCGGGATGTTTCTCACGCTGTTTTTCCAGCGTAATACTTTTCAGGCCACCGGCAAAGCGGGTGTGATGATAGTATATCTTTGCACTTTCTTTATTGCCGGTCACACGAATCTTTTCTGCATTGATCACAATCACATGATCGCCGCAATCTGCATGCGGGGTGTACTCGGGGCGGTGTTTTCCACGTAATACTGTAGCCACCCGAGTAGCCAGACGGCCAAGCACAAGATCATTGGCGTCGACAACAAACCATTTACGTTCAATATCGCCGGGGCGAGCAGTCCAGGTAGACATATAATTCTCCGTATTTGCAGTGGTTCTGGCATCACTCCCATATATGCGAATACAGGGGTGTTTGCCTTGCAAGGGCGGCGCATTATAAGAGTGGTCGGATTGATGTCAATTGCTCTTGCCGGCAAAGTTTGAAAAGTGAAGATACCTTCAATATAGCAATGCTTCTTTATAGGAACAAATTGTTCCGCTATCATGCCGGCCTTTCCTGACACAGGAACCCGGAGGTAAAAGCTGCATGGAAAATCAAATGCCGGAAATAGGTCTGACTTTTGATGATGTATTGCTGGTACCACAGGCCAGCAGTGTCATGCCCAGATCAGCAGACCTTTCTGCCCAGCTGACGCGGAATATTCGCCTTAATATACCCGTTATTTCTGCTGCTATGGACACGGTCACCGAGTCCGGCACTGCTATTGCTTTGGCACAGGAAGGCGGAATTGGGGTCATTCATAAAAATCTGACACCTGAATTTCAGGCTGCTGAAGTCAGAAGGGTCAAACGTTATGAGGCCGGTGTCGTGCAGGAGCCATTGACTGTCTTACCCGAAACGACACTGGATGAAGTACACAGGCTGGCAGCTGAAAATGGTTTTTCCGGTTTTCCTGTGCTCGATAACGATGGCAAAGTTTGCGGCATTGTTACGAATCGTGATATTCGTTTTGAGCGTGACCCGGGCAAGAAGGTTGCCGATATGATGACGCCGAAAGACCGGCTGGTGTCGGTTCAGCATGGCGTGGAACTGGATGCCTGCAAGACATTATTTCGTGAGCACCGAATTGAAAAGTTACCTGTCGTTGATGCGGATGGTCGTTTACAGGGCATGATCACGGTTCGCGATATTGAAAAAGCCAAAGCATTTCCCAATGCTGTACGTGATGATCTGGGTCGATTACTGGCTGCCGCTGCTATCGGAGTGGGCGATAAGGAGATGGCACGTTTTGAAGCGCTGTACGAGGCTGGAGTGGATGCCATTATCGTTGATACAGCGCATGGCCATTCCAAAGGTGTCATTGAACAGGTGCGTGAAATTAAACGACATCATGGAGACAATATTCAGATCATCGGCGGCAATGTGGCAACCGCTGCAGCGGTGCGTGACCTGGCCGATGCCGGAGCGGATGCGGTTAAGGTGGGTATCGGGCCGGGCTCCATTTGTACCACGCGAATTGTGGCCGGTGTGGGCGTACCGCAACTCACTGCTGTAATACAATGTTCAGCTGCCGGGCGCGATGTCGGTATTCCCATCATTGCCGATGGCGGCATCAAGTTTTCCGGCGATTTTGCCAAAGCGATGGCCGCCGGTGCATCCACCAGTATGTTCGGTTCGATGTTCGCCGGTACCGAAGAGGCACCGGGTGAGAAGATTCTGTATAAAGGGCGCACCTACAAGGCTTATCGTGGTATGGGTTCAATCGGGGCGATGAAACAGGGCAGTAAAGACCGTTATTTTCAGGGCGATGTCGATGAGGCGATGAAACTGGTACCGGAAGGTATCGAAGGCCGCGTAGCCTATAAAGGGCCGTTGGGCGATATATTACATCAGCTGATCGGGGGCCTGCGTGCCGCCATGGGGTATAGCGGTGCAGCCAGCATTGACGAGTTGCATGAACGCGCCCAATTTATCCGTATTACCGGCGCTGGATTGCGTGAATCGCATGTACATGATGTAACGATGACTGAAGAGGCTCCTAATTATCGTTTCGAGTCCTGATTAGATGAAACAAACAATGCAGTTGCGTTAACCCGGTATCGGGCTTCTATCGGCTGCCAATATTAATAACTAAGAAACGTATCACAGTAGATGAGGAACGCATGGAAAAGATACTAATTCTGGATTTTGGCTCGCAATACACACAGTTAATTGCACGCCGGGTGCGTGAAGCTGAGGTCTATTCCGAGTTGCATCCCTGGGATATGGCGGAAGAAGCGGTTCAGACATTTGGGCCTTCCGGCATTATCCTGTCAGGCGGCCCCAATTCTGTTTATGATGAGGAAACACCACAAGCACCCGAAATCGTATTTGAGCTGGGTGTGCCGGTGCTGGGTATCTGTTATGGCATGCAGACCATGGCGGAGCAGCTGGGTGGTGCGGTAGAAACGGGTCTGGCGCGGGAGTTCGGCTATGCCGAGATTCTGACCTCCGGAGATTCCGCACTACTGCGTGGCATAGAAGACAAAGAAAACGGCGTACTCGATGTCTGGATGAGTCATGGTGACAAAGTGGTCGGCTTACCGGATGGATTCCATGTGATTTGCAGCAATGATTCCACTCCCATCGCCGGTATGGCTGATGAGACGCGGCATTTTTATGCTCTGCAATTCCATCCCGAAGTCACCCATACCCGGCAGGGTACGGCGATTCTTTCCCGTTTTGTGCATGAAATCTGCGGTTGTGGCCAGCAATGGACAATGCCGCACTACATTGATGAAGCGGTAACTGCTATCCGTCAGCAGGTGGGTGATGAAGATGTGATTCTGGGGTTGTCCGGTGGAGTCGATTCTTCGGTAGCGGCAGCGCTGTTGCAGCGTGCTATCGGGGAGCAATTGAACTGTATTTTTGTGGACAACGGCTTGTTACGCCTGAATGAAGCTGAACAGGTGATGCAAACCTTTGCCGAAAATCTCGGTGTGAAAGTCGATCATATCGATGCTTCCGAAACGTTTTTAAATGAGCTGGTCGGTGTTTCCGATCCGGAAGCCAAGCGCAAGATTATCGGTCGTGAGTTTGTGCACGTATTCCAGCGCGAAGCGGAAAGAATGCCCAATGCCAAATGGCTGGCCCAGGGTACCATTTATCCGGATGTGATCGAATCTGCCGGCTCCAAAACCGGCAAGGCCCATACCATCAAGAGCCACCACAATGTTGGCGGCTTGCCGGATACCCTGCATCTGAAATTGTTGGAACCACTGCGTGATTTATTCAAGGATGAGGTGCGCGAACTGGGCGTGGCGCTGGGTTTGCCGCGTGAGATGGTTTATCGGCATCCCTTTCCCGGGCCCGGGCTGGGTGTTCGCATTCTCGGCGAAGTCAAAAAAGAATATGCTGACCTGCTGCGTTTGGCTGATGCCATTTTCATTGAGGAACTTGTCGCATCCGGCTGGTATGA
>CAZUVA010000138.1:0-3677 GCA_964622755.1 uncultured Zetaproteobacteria bacterium | reverse complement strand
GGTTCACGCAGGCCATGATCATAAACCCACTGTTTGCAGCTTTGCGTTGCAAACAGGCTATGACTCACTGCAAAAAGCAGCCCGGACAGCCAGACCCACAGAACACTGTCCCAGTGTTCATTGCAACCATCGCCGTAACATCAGGCCACTCTCGTCAGCGTGTTGGCATTGGTATGGTGAAATATCCTGTCCTTCCCCTGAATCTGTAATTGCGTATCTTCATCATAACTAGAACTACCATCAGCATGGATATCCACTTGCAACTCATAACACACCGTTTTGAAAACCTGATCGAGAAATGGACTGGATAACACGCCAAATGTTTCCGAACCAACATCCGCTACCATACTGGCGAAGAACACTGCATAGGGTGTTCTGGAGTCCAGCATTTTTCTTGGACGATGATTGAGCTGGTGCATGATGAAATCAATCTCATCGTCGGTAACTGTATCGAAACGACGGCTCTTGGAGATGTGTTACCGTACCAACCCCGCTCAACTTTACCCAGCAGTGTGTATTTGGATTTACGTTCCACCAGCGAGACGATTGCAACATCAGTTTAGTTAGCAATCAGATCCCGGAGTTGGCGGATCTCCTCCTTCAAATCAGCGACATCTTTTTCCAGTTTTGTCATACGATTATCCATCGAATTTACTTCAAACGTGCTGTCCGCTGTCGTGCTACCGGCCCCCTTCCGGGTAACCCCACCAATATCCGCTTCGCCGCATAGTAGATGCGTATAACGGTCTTCCCGTTGCCCGACAGCACGCGGAATTCGAACAAGCAAAGGCTTATCACGATCAATCAATTGATCCAGCAATGCCTGTAATTCTTCGGCGTCTTCAAATGTGACCATGCGGCCTGTATTGATTCGGATCTCATTGAAAGTGAGCGTACCACGCAACATCAGCACACAGAGCGCGGCCCGTTCTTTGGTTGAAATGGCCAGCTTACGAGAGAGGTGTTGTTCAAAGCGGTCAGCCCGACCATCCATGCGCGCTGTAATCAACCCTTCGGCACGCAAATCATTGACCACGCCGCCCACTTCCCCTGTCGTTAAATTCATTACCGGCACACGGCTACTCTTCTGATTACATGCCGCGATCAGCGCATTGAGCGTCAGCGGATAATAATCCGGCGTCGTCATCTGTTTTTCCATCAAACAGCCCAAAACCCGTGCCTCATGCGCTGATAACATTCCCTCAACCGGTTCTTCAATCACCATTTGTCTCCAGCCATTTTATTTCTTTTTTCTCTTTTTCGACTTTTTCCCTGAACCACTCAACCATGCATCGTGTTCGGCCACCAGTGCATCCAGACTCTGCGGTGTACTGGTAATATCGACATAGGCTTTTTTATCCACATTCATCACTTCAATCGGTTTTTTGATAAAACCCTGAATGGCTTCGAGCAAGGGCTTCTCTTCACTGCTACTGAATGAGATCGCTTCCCCCAAATTCACACCACGCCCGGTTCGGCCAACGCGATGGACATAATTTTCCACTTTCTCAGGCAAATCATAATTGATCACATATTCGATATCCGGCACATCGATACCGCGCGCACTCACATCGGTGGCAATCAGAATACGCTGCCCGCCCTCGCGAAACGATTGCATGGCAAGGAAGCGCTCAGCCTGATCCTTGTCACCATGGATACTCACCGCATCAATGCCCACTCGTCCCAGCGCCTTAAGCACGCGTTCGGCGCGCACGCGGGTGCGTACAAACACGATCACCTTGCCCTCGGGATGATCCTGCAGGAAACGTTGCAGAAAAAAGCGTTTATCATCCATCTCTACGAACATGACAAAGTGGGATACGTTTTTTGAGATACGGTCTTTCGGCGATACCTGAATGCGGATCGCCACACTTTTTACTTGCGAGTATGCCAGTTTCTTGATCTCGTCATTGATGGTAGCGGAAAAGAACAGCGTCTGATGCTTGCATTTAAGCATTTTTTTGATGTAACGAATGTCTTCAATAAAACCGAGATCAAGCATGTGATCCGCTTCATCCAGCACCAGCGTAGAAACACTGTCCAGCCGGATCTCCTGCTGGTTGATCAAATCGAACATACGACCCGGCGTTGCAATTAACACATCAATGCCATCCTGTAGTTTGGCAATCTGTCTGCCCTGTTCTACCCCGCCGTGCAGGGTGAATACTTTTACTCTCGTATGATTAGCGATGCTTTTAAACACCTCACCAATCTGTATGGCCAGTTCACGCGTCGGCACCATGACAATGCATTTGATACCGTAAGAGCGTTTGCTGCTTTTATAACGGTGTATTTTGTCGATGACCGGGATGGCAAATGCAGCAGTTTTTCCCGTACCTGTCTGGGCAATCGCCAGCACATCTTCACCATCAAGAATAGATGGAATGGCCTTGAACTGAATATCGGTCGGCCGTTTAAACCCTAGCCGGGCCAGGTTCTCTTTAATTTCGGCAGAAATGTAATAACGATCAAATTTCATATAGAAGCCTGCTTGGTTTTTTTCTCATTCAGTCAAAAGCTTTTTACCGCAAAGAGCGCAAAGGTACGCAAAGTAAAGGCAAACCATTCAGGGGAAAAACCAGGATATTCGAGTAAGCTCTCGTTTTTCCATCACAGAAGCTGAGTTTTATTTTTTGACTTTGACTTCCTTTGCGTACCTTTGCGTCCTTGGCGGTGAAAGACTTTGAATTTATTTTTTCTCGGAGGAACGCAGCTGTCTGGCCAGATTATCCAGCACGCCATTGATAAAACCGCGCGGCGGCTCTCCGGCATAATCACGTGTCAGTTCCAATGCCTCATTGATAATCACACGATAAGGAATCTCGATCCGGTTCTGCATTTCCCACACGGCGAGCCTGATCACATTGATTTCGACCTGGGCGACTGAGCGCAGGCTGCGACCGCGAACTGCTGTTTTGATGATCTCATCCAATGCAGTGACATCATCGATGACGCCATATACGGCTTCGCGCAGATAATTTTCATCCTGATCTTCACGATCTTCGTGCTGCAAACGGGAAGCTAGCAAATCGGGAATCATACCACCGTCCTGCTCGGCTGAGGCCCATGCATATAATGTTTCCAGTGCCGATTCACGCGCCATATGACGGTTCGCCATTAAACCTCCAGAGCCTGTAACTGTTTGACCACTTCGATAGCAGTCAGTGCAGCCTCTTCACCCTTATGCCCATGCGCACCACCAATTCGCTCCAACGCTTGCTCAAGGGTATCCAGGGTTAATACGCCATTGCCAACGCCAACATCACCGCGCTGAGCAACTTTCCCAATCGCATCCATCGCACCCTGACAAACATACTCAAAATGCGCTGTATCGCCGCGAATCACGCAGCCCAGACACACAATTGCATGAAATCGCCCTGTATCGGCCATTTTGGCGGCAATCGTGCCGATCTCAAACGCTCCTGGCACATATACAATCGTCATGTCCTCATCGCTGCTGCCATGTTCTTTCAGAGCAGAAACCGCGCCAGCCAACAGTGCTTCGGTAATCTCGTTATTAAAACGACTAACGATAATACCAACAGCCAATCCTGATGCATCGACATTGCCAGCCAGATGAGGCGCATCCAGACTCATGACTGTTCACCCTTCATGTTCAACATGTGCCCCATTTTATCCCGTTTTGTGGTCAGATAAGCGATATTATCTTCATGCGC
>CAZUVA010000137.1:0-3686 GCA_964622755.1 uncultured Zetaproteobacteria bacterium | reverse complement strand
GCCACAGTGGTGGGGGATGCCCGTGGCGAAGGATTGAATCCAAAGAAAACTTTTTTTGGTTTGGCACTGGAAGCACAACGCGACATGATATTGTTTCTGGTTGAGGAGCATTTGAGCCGTAATATTCTCGAACGCATTGCTGCAGAAGCAGGTTTTGAAGATGACCCCGGCTCGGGCGTAGCATTTCAATTGGATGTTGAGGATGCGGTCGGACTTGGAGGTCAAATCATGTGTCTGATGGATGAAGTGGAGGAAAAGCTATGAATTGGGATAATGACGGGGATGTGAACGGCAGGGTTATCACAGTCAAGGAAGTGATGAAAAAAGAATATGATGTGGTTGAAGGGGTGGCCACGGTGCGACAGGCGCTGGCGGTGATGCGACATGTCGAAACCAAATGCCTGATTGTCGACAAACGGCATGAATTTGATGAATACGGCATTGTGGTGATTGCCGATATCGCTCGACATGTTCTGGCGGCGAATCGCTCACCGGATCGGGTCAGTATTTACGAGGTGATGACCAAGCCGGCGGTGACAGTACATCCGGATATGGATATCCGCTATGCCAGTTCATTATTCGGCAGGCTTGGTTTGTCGCGTGCGCCGGTGGTGGATTGCGGCAAGGTCATCGGTATTATCAGTCATACCGATATGGTGATGAAAGGTTTACTGAAATTAATCTGAACGCTGTTTCGGAAATGCACGCATGATATTACTTATCAGCAAGGCGATATCGCAGCTGTTGTTGCCGCCGGGTGTATTGATTCTGTTGGCGGTCATCGGGTTGACGGGATGGAAACGCCGCTGGGGCAGGGGACTGGTGGCATTGTCGTTACTTATGCTGTGGATGTTATCCATCGAGCCGGTACGTGATGTGCTGCTGTCTCCTCTGGAGAATCGTTATCCGCCTTTCCAGACAGCATCGGTTGATCCAGCCATCCATAGCGAATCAACTGTGATTGTGTTGCTTGGCGGCGGTATCGAGGAAAAGGCGCCGGAATATGGCGGGCATGATGCGTTGTCCCATGATGCCATGATGCGCACGGTCTATGCTGCTGATCTGGCACAGCACACGGGGCTGGATATTTATACAACCGGTGGTGCCATATTGTCTGAAACGACGGAGCCTGAGGGGATGTTGATGCGACGGATGCTTATGCGCCTTGGAATACCGGATTCACGTATCCATATAGAAACCGAAGCCAGTAATACATGGGAAAATGCGGCCAATTTGCGTCATATGCTGCAGGGTAATGAAATATACCACATCGTACTGGTCACTTCTGCATGGCATATGCCACGCTCGGTACAGGTGTTTGAACAGCACGATTTTCATGTAGTAGCTGCACCGTGCGATTATGTGGGGGAAAGAAAGCCCTACGATATCCGAAGCTGGTTGCCACGCTGGAATGTGATGGCTGATTCGGCTGTTGGATTACACGAATATCTGGGTTTACTGTGGTATCGCCTGCGTTACGGATCGTGAACAAGTCAACGAACATTGGAACGGGGCTGGTCAGTTATCCTGAACGGGATTATGTTTGTTCTCTTTCCGGATATCGATCCATCATCAGGATCCATCATCAGATATTGACGGGAAGCGCATGTGTTGATTGATGGTTCAGGCGCAACGGGATTTGGAGGGAGTGTGAGTCAGTCGGAACAGTTGCAGCCGGGTATGGACGATGATTTGTTCAGTGCGGGGAGCACATATCTGGAACAGCTTTATGAACAGTATCGGCGGGATCCGGCTTCCCTGACATCGGATTGGGCCGGGTATTTTGCCGGACTATCCGTAGCAGAGACGAAGGAAGGCCCTGACCATCAGGAAATGCTGGCACGCATGGCCCTGTCGACCCGTAGCACGGGAGACGCGGTCGGCTATCGCGTTCAGGATGATATCGAATATCCCTCACGGGCTTTTTACCTGATTCACGGTTATCGGATACATGGCCATCTGCATGCCGATCTTGATCCCCTGCATCTTGATCCGCGACCGCCAAGCCCTGAACTTGAACTGGGCTATTACGGTTTGTCGGAACAGGATATGGGTAACACATTCCCCGCCGGTGATCTGGCCGGCGGCAGGCAGATGCGTCTGCGTGATATTATTGACTTGTTGAAGGAAACCTATTGCGGGCATATCGGCCCCGAGTTCATGCACATCACTGATTCGGCGCGCAAACACTGGATTCAGAAGCGACTGGAGAGTGTGCGTTCAACACCGGATTACGATACCGGCAGGCGCAAACACATTTTTGAGCGGGTCATGCATGCCGAAGAATTCGAGCGATTCCTGCATACTCGTTATGTCGGCCAGAAACGCTTTTCGCTGGAAGGTGGCGAAAGCCTGATTCCTATGCTGGATACACTGATTCAGCGATCAGGCAGGCATGGTGCCAAAGAGATTATTCTCGGTATGGCGCATCGCGGGCGGTTGAATGTGCTGGCCAATATTATGGGCAAGTCGCTGTCGGAAATTTTCTCCGAATTTGAAGGGGCTCAGCTGGAAGAAACGGCTCAGGGTCAGGGCGATGTCAAATATCATCTGGGATTTTCCTCCGATGTGCGAACGGCCGGCGGCATTGTGCATGTGTCATTGGGCTTCAATCCGTCGCATCTGGAGATTATCACGCCGGTGGCCATGGGTAGCGTGCGGGCGCGCCAGTGCAGACGCCAGGATAAAGCCAGAGTCGAGGTGATGAATGTGCTGGTGCATGGCGATGCCGCATTTGCCGGACAGGGCGTGGTGGCCGAATCGATGGAACTCTCCAAACTGCGCGGTTTCCGTATCGGTGGAACCATTCATATTGTTGTCAATAATCAGATTGGTTTTACGGTGAATCCGCATGATGCGCGTTCCACGACCTATTGCACGGATATTGCCAAGGTGGTGCATGCCCCGATTCTGCACGTCAACGGCGATGATCCGGAAGCCTGCTGTCTGGCTATCGAGATTGCCGTTGAATATCGCAATACCTTCCATGAAGACATCGTCATTGATCTGATCTGTTATCGGCGGCATGGCCATAATGAAGCGGATTCCCCGGAAGTGACACAGCCGGTGATGTATCGACGTATTGCCGAACACCCGACGGTTGAGTCGGTTTATCGAGACCGCTTGATTGCCGATGGCGTGCTTGGCCGGCAGGACAGTGAGGCCATGGTGAAGGAGTTTCGCAACTGTCTTGAAAAGATGCGGCGGGACAAAGAGAGGCCGCCGAGTCAGATCAATAGTTTGCAAGGACGTTGGGACGGTTATTTGCGTGATAGCGATGTGGAACCAGAAACAGGCGTTGTGGCTGTGATATTAAGCGAACTGGCGCATCGGGTGCATTTGCTGCCGCCGGGCTTTGATCTGCATCCCCGTATTGAAAAAATCTATGAGGCCCGTATGCAGATGATGCTCGGACATCAGCCGGTGGACTGGGGCTGCGCCGAAACGATGGCTTATGCCACGCTGGTTAATGAAGGCGGCTGGGTACGATTGTCAGGGGAAGATTCCGGGCGGGGTACATTCTTCCATCGTCATGCTGTGGTATATGATCAGAAAACAGGTAAATCCATGATTCCAATCAGGCAGGTGGAGAACGGGGAGATATCCCATTTTATTGTGATCGACAGCATGTTATCGGAAATGGCCGTGCTCGGTTATGAGTACGGCTATTCGGTGGCTGAGCCGCG
>CAZUVA010000136.1:0-3703 GCA_964622755.1 uncultured Zetaproteobacteria bacterium | reverse complement strand
GAGTCAGCGATTGATCCTTATGTCTTCACACGTGAGGCGTGGGTACAACATCGCACCTACCTTATTTATGACGGTAATCCTCCCGAATCCGATTTTGAGGATAATTTCGGGGATGATGAACTCGGCGATGAGGATAGCGATAGCGTATCTTTGAAGTAATTTGTCTAGGCTCTGGTTCAGCATGTGCAATCAGCGATTAAATTTTGGATTCTCAATAGCCAGCAGTTCAACCTCATAGACCAGGGCGGCATTGGGTTCGATTTTCTTGCCGGAACCGTGCTCACCATAAGCCAGTTCAGGCGGGATAAAGAAGCGGTAGCGACTTCCCACTGTCATCAACTTGAAGGCTTCACCCAGGCCGTGAATCACTTCATTCACGGGTAACACAACTGATCGCCCCTTTTTATAAGTGCTGTAGAACTCGCTTCCATTGGCCAACCGGGCACTGTATTGCACACGCACAATACTGGAAGATTCAGGATGCGCACCATACCCGTTGCGCAGCATCAGGTATTGCAGGTGGCTTGATGTCGTGGCGATACCTTTCTTCCCCTTGTTTTCCGCCAGAAATTTCTTGGCCACGATCAGATTTTTCTCCGCCAGAAGTTGACGTTTCTTCTCATAGAAGCGATCCCTGAATGTCTTCGCCTTCTGTGGTGAAAGTAACGGTTTCTTGCCCTCCAGACTGTCCTTGAACCCCATAATGAAGCTATCTGTATCAATCTTCATCCGGCCTTGTTTCAGCGAATCACCAACCTGCATGCCGAATGCATAACTCAGTTTTTTCGACGAATTACTAAGAATTATCTCTGCAGCTTTCCTTTTTTCGGTATGGCTTACGACATTTTTATGGGGCGATGCCTGCTCTGTTTTTGCCTGTTCCAGCTTTGCATCGCTGGCGCTTACGAGCATTGGAATATTCAAGGCCAGCACCCCGGCCCATAGAAATAACATATGTTTTCTCATTTCAACTCCCTTTTGTCAGTAGCACATGCATAAATATTTCAACCGGACACTTGTTCCACCGGGGTTAAGTGCGTCTGAAAACATGCCACCTATTCCTGAACGCTATTGTTTGCTTTCACCCAATCACTGTTTCCCTTTTTACACTTGGAGTACATATGGTCTATGACTGTTGTGGGTGTCATCAATACTGTCAATGTGTTGAAGCAGGGTGTGCCACATGCTGGTGACATAAATAAGGTCATTGCGCTTGATGAAAAATTTCCGTTCGCGAACCTGAATACCATCAATACGCGATAGACTCTCGATGTTTTTACTCATCTCAGCATCCACATATAAATCATCACATCATTCTTCACCGGGCCCATTGCCACAGAAATATTTCAGAGTTGCACCGGTAGCGCAACAGTCCATTGAATGCGCATGTATTCTTCCCCTTGCGTATGAGACGGGGAATCCTATCGTTCCGGCCATGAATGAATTAACCACCAACCCGATCCTGCAAGGCACCGATGCTGATCTGCCTCTGTTTGATGACATCAAACCGGAGCATGTCTTGCCGGCACTGGAGCAGGCGCTGAATGAATCGCGCCAAACGGTTGCCGGGCTGGTTGAGCTGGCTGATCCATCATGGGATTCCCTGATGGTGCCACTGGAAGCACTGGATGAACGTTTATCACGCATATGGGGGCCGGTTACGCATCTGAATGCTGTTTGCGATTCGGAGGAATTGCGGCCGGTTTATCAGCAGGGTGTGTCGAAAATGGCTGAATGGGGCGCTGAACTCGCCCAGAATGAAGCGCTCTATGCCGCCATGAAAAAGGTACGGGAACGTGATGATTTTGCAAGCTTAAGTAACGAACGGCAGCAAGTGCTTGAGCATGCTCTGCGCGATTTTCGCCTGTCCGGCGCCGAACTGGAAGGGGATGAAAAAGATCGTTTCAAGGCGATCAAGGTGCGCATGTCCGAACTTGCTACATCATTTGAACAGCATGTACTGGATGCTACACGTAGTTTTGAATTGCATCTGACTGACGATGCCGGTCTGGCCGGCTTGCCGGATTCTGTGCGTGATGCGGCCCATCAGCGCGCTGAAGCGGATCAAAAAGAAGGGTGGTTGTTTACCCTCGATGCGCCTTCGTATATCCCGTTCATGCAGTATGCCGAACAGCGTGATTTACGTAAACGGATGTACACTGCATTTGCTACCAGAGCATCGTCGGGTGAACTGGATAATACGCCGGTTATTGATGAATTACTCGGCTTGCGATTCGAAGCTGCGGTTTTGCTCGGCTTTGAGAACTACAGCGCCTATTCACTGGCAACCAAGATGGCAACCGATGTGGATGAAGTGATCGACTTTATGCGTCAGCTGGTGGGTAAAGGAAGAGTTATCGCTGAAACAGAAATAGCTGAACTCAGATTGTTTGCTGCATCCGAACTGGATTTGCCTGAACTCGAAGCCTGGGATATTCCATTTGCCTCGGAAAAACTGCGGCTAAAAACCTATGCCATCTCACAAGAGGAACTGAAACCATGGTTTCCGGAAAAGAGTGTGCTCATCGGCCTGTTCGGGCTGGTAGAAAAGCTTTACGGCATTGTCATTAAAGAAAACAATCATGCGCCAAAATGGCATGAAACTGTCAGATTTTTTGATATTTTTGATGGCAATGCGCAAAAAATAGCTTCTTTTTATCTGGATCCTTACGCCCGTTCGCACAAGCGCGGTGGTGCGTGGATGGATGAATGTATCATTCGCTGGAAGAAGCCGGATGGCTCATTGCAACTGCCTGTGGCTTATCTGGTCTGCAATTTCGATGCGCCTGTTGGTGATAAACCGGCCTTGTGGACGCATGAGGAAGTAACCACTCTGTTTCATGAATTCGGACATGGACTGCATCATATGCTGACTCAGGGAACAGAAGCGGGCGTATCGGGCATACGCGGTGTGCCGTGGGATGCGGTGGAATTACCCAGTCAGTTTATGGAGAATTTCTGTTGGGAACGCGATGTCGTGAACCTGTTCGCCCGACATTTTGAAAGCGGAGAAACATTGCCGGATGATTTGTTCGAAAAAATGCTGGCGGCTAAAAATTTCCATTCTGCCATACAGATGCTGCGTCAGATTGAGTTTTCTCTGTTCGATGTATTGCTGCACAGCGAATATAAGCCGGATTCGGCTGCTACGGTGCAGGATGTGCTGGATCGGGTGCGTGAAGAAGTCGCTGTCGTGACACCGCCCGCGTTTAATAAATTCCAGAACAGTTTTTCGCATATTTTTGCCGGTGGTTATGCAGCCGGTTACTATTCTTACAAATGGGCGGAAGTATTGTCGGCCGATGCCTATGCGGCATTTGAAGAAGAGGGTGTGTTCAATATCGACACAGCGCGACGCTTTCGTGAACAAATATTAAGTGTGGGCGGCAGCAAGGATATTATGGATGCCTTCATTGCCTTCAGAGGGCGTAAACCCACTGTCGATGCGCTGCTGCGCCATTCAGGCTTATCATCCAATGATAGCCGAGATTAGTGATTGAGGAGATTATATGAACAACGTCACCATTACCGATATTAAAATGCCCTTTCTTTCCATGGTTATTTTCATGGTCAAACTGGCCGTTGCATCCATACCGGCATTTATCATTCTGTCTGTAATCGGATCAATCACATTTGCTTTGTTGGGCGTAACGATGGGTTCGATTAGCGGCCATTTTGCACCCCAGCAATTTTAAGCCCCGGG
>CAZUVA010000135.1:1862-3719 GCA_964622755.1 uncultured Zetaproteobacteria bacterium | reverse complement strand
TAAATGGTGGGCGATGCAGGGTTCGAACCTGCGACCCCTGCCGTGTGAAGGCAGTGCTCTCCCGCTGAGCTAATCGCCCTGTTTTCAAAGGTTGCGCTTTCTAACAGCGAGGGCCGTATGATTCAATCACAAATCAAGTTTAAGGTTTCATTCATCTGACAGGCTTACTATGCTGCGCCGGCGACACGTACAGTAACCAGCATGGAGAGCGAGTGCCCGAAAATATCCGCGAGATACCGTACAATTACACATCCTATTCAGATCGTGAGATTGTCATCCGTTTTCTGGGCGAAGCTGCCTGGGATGATTTGAATGTATTGAGAACCCAGCGTCGTACGGGCCGTTCGGCCCGTATGCTGTTTGAGATTCTTGGTGATTTGTGGGTGGTGGAGCGCAATATATATTTGCGCAATGATCTGCTGAATAATCAGAAACGTCGGCAGACGATGTACCGTCGCCACTATGATCGTTTATCCCGTATTGAAGCAGGAGCCAGCGATAATCCCAGAGCGCAGAAGGTAGCTGCCTGTACCAGCCATTTGCTGGAAAAATTTTATGCATGGTTCGATCAGGAGCCGGCCAAACGCCGGAAAGCGCGCAAGGCTTTTGCCAGATATACTCATTCGAACAATGTCCATTTCGATGCCTACACGCTGACTCATCATGCCACTGATGCCACCGACTGGCGGCACCATGCGCCTTTTTGTGTACTTACGCCTGATTCTGCTGATGAACTTCCGGGGCTGATTAACGCTGTTGCTGAATTGGAACTGGTGGTAATTCCACGGGGTGGCGGTACGGGCTTGTGCGGCGGTTCGGTGCCACTGTCCGATAATGCTGTGATGATCAATGTTGAGAAGCTCGATGCCATTGGGCCGGTTGAGACCAGAAATGTGGGTAAAAAGGGTGAAATAGCTACGATCACGGCAGGTGCAGGCGCTGTTACCGGCAAGGTGATGGAAGCATCAAAACCGCATGTGTTCGCTACCGACCCGACCAGCCTTTGGGCCTGTACCATTGGCGGTAATGTGGCCTCCAATGCCGGCGGTAAACATGCAGTGATCTGGGGAACCTGTGTCGATAATCTGCTAAGCTGGAAAATGGTAACACCGGACGGCAACTGGTTGCTGGTAGAGCGTATCAATCACAACATGGCCAAGGTTCATGATGAGGAAACGGTTCGTTTCTGTTTAACCCGTACCGATGCGGTTTCCGGTCAGCAGATCAATCAGGAAGAGTTGTCTGTTGCCGGTTCCGTATTCCGCAAAAAAGGTCTGGGCAAGGATGTGACACGTAAGGCGATGGGTGGTTTGCCGGGTGTTCAGAAAGAGGGTACAGACGGTTTTATTGTTGAGGCAACATTTGTACTACACCGTGCATTTGATGTCACACGCAGTGTCTGCTGCGAGTTTTTTGGTCAGGAGCTTTCCGAGGCCACCCGGGCGATGGTGAAAATCAAACATCATGTCGATGCACTGGAAGGTGCATATCTGGAAGGCCTGGAGCATTTTGACGAAAAGTATGTTAAAGCCATTGAGTATATTTCCAAATCAACCCGGCGAGAAGTGCCGCGCGTTGTTCTGCTGATTGATGTATCTGGTGATGATGAACATGCCGTAGCCAAAGCCTGTTCGGATATTTGCCGCATTACATCGCAGGGTAATGGCGAGGGATTTGTGGCGACGTCTGCGGCTGATCGTAAACGATTCTGGGGTGATCGCGGACGTATGGCGGCTATCGCCAAACACACACGCGCGTTCAAGCTCAATGAGGATGTGGTTATCCCGCTTGATCGCCTTTCCGAGTATAATGATTATGTCGAGCACCTGAATATAGAAAATTCGATAGGCAACAAGA
>CAZUVA010000135.1:0-1762 GCA_964622755.1 uncultured Zetaproteobacteria bacterium | reverse complement strand
GCGCATCGGGTGGTCGAAAAGGTGATGGCCAAAGCGGTCGAACTGGGCGGCGTGATTTCCGGTGAACATGGCATCGGCATTACCAAACTGGCATACATGGACAAGGCGTTGCTCGAAGAGAATGCCGAATATCTGAAAACAGTCGATCCCGGCCACCTGTTCAATCGCGGCAAACTGTTGCCCGATACCGATTTACAACTGAGTTATACGCCGAGTTTCAATCTGCTGGAAATGGAATCGATGATTCTGGAAGCAGCCGATATGACCGATCTTTCCGAATCTATTTCATCGTGTCTGCGTTGCGGCAAATGCAAGCCGGTGTGCAATACTCATTTCCCGCGTGCCAATATGTTATATAGCCCGCGCAATAAAATTCAGGCTACCGGAGCCATGATCGAAGCATTCCTGTATGAATCGCAGACCGGCGCCGGTATTTCATTCGAGCAATTCGAGGGTATGCAGGATGTCGCCGATCATTGCACGATCTGCCATAAATGCGAAAGCCCGTGTCCGGTCAATATTGATTTCGGGGTGGTTACCGAGGGTATGCGGGCACTGTTGAAAGATAAAGGACAGAGCAAGGCCAATCTTGGTTCCAGATTATCGTTGATGTTCCTGGTGATGCAGAATCCTAACGGGATACGACTGATGCGCGAGTTTATGCTGCGCTGGGGTTATGCCGGCCATCGGTTGCTGAATAAACTGGGCAGGCTGTTCGGGTTGGTGAAATCAATACCGGCTGCCAAACGCAACCTGGATGGTGTCGAGGCACAGATCATCAATTTTATCGAGCGACCGCTGCCGTCATTGCCATATGGTACGACACGTCAAAAGCTGGGTATTGAGTCCAGCGACAAGAATATGATTCCGGTGTTGCGTGATCCGAATCGTTCCAATGGCCGGGCCGTGTTCTATTTCCCCGGCTGCGGTTCCGAGCGGCTGTTTTCACAGGTTGGACTGGCGACACAGGCGATGCTGTTTGATCTCGGTATCAATGTGGTGCTTCCCCCTTCCTATCTGTGTTGTGGTTATCCTTCCACTGCCAGCGGTGACCATGAACAGGGTGACAAGATATCCTATGATAACCGGGTGCTGTTTCACCGCATCCGCAACGCGCTGTCCTATCTGGATTTTGAGGCGGTGATTGTCTCCTGTGGCACCTGCTACGATCAACTGGAGCGCTACGAACTGGAGCAGGTATTTCCCGGGGCACCGTTGATCGATATCCATGAATATCTGATGCAGCAGGGTGTCAAGGTTGAGAACATCACAGGTGTCGAATACATGTACCATGTCCCTTGCCATTCCCCGCTGAAACGGCATGGATCGCATGCGGTAATAGAATCGCTGCTGGGTTCTGAATCGGTAAAATCCGAAGACTGTTGTGGTGAGGCGGGCACGTTGGCTGTGGCGCATCCGGAAATTGCCGGCAAGATTCGCGCCCGTAAGGAAGAACAGATGGAAATAGCCAAAGCGCAGTTACCGGGTGAATCGAGCCAGAAGATTCTGACATCCTGCCCATCCTGTTTACAGGGGCTTTCAAGGCTGGAAGATCAATCGGGTGTGGAAGCCGATTATATTGTCATTGAACTGGCCAAACACTTGCATGGCGAAGATTGGCAAAAACAGTTTATTCATAAAGTGAAAAATGGCGGTATCGAACGGGTACTGATGTAATGCCAATCGGCTCCGGCAAAGCTCTGCGTTTATGGTTGTACGTTTTCCTGTTATCACTGGCCGCTTGTGCCGGCGGACCTCCCAA
>CAZUVA010000134.1:0-3783 GCA_964622755.1 uncultured Zetaproteobacteria bacterium | reverse complement strand
CCCAACACCCTCAATTATTTATTACGTTTCCAGTCACCGGTCACGATTTTTCCGGATTCATTGATATGGGCTGGCACATATTGGTGCACATCGACATCACTTTGCTTTTCCAGTTGCAAGAACACCATAACAGCGCAGGCCAGACTGATCACCAATACCAACGCATAAAACCAGTTCGGAGCGCGCTCTTTGTCCACAGGCGTGATATCGATAATTTCAGGTTCCTGTGCTTTCTCATGCCTGTTTTTTGCCCGTAACATCAACAGCAAAGTCAGATTGCGTAACATAAACAGCAGCAGTGCAGGACCGAAGAAAAAGAACAGCGATACAAACAGGCTTCGGATCATAATTCGGATAGCTCCTTCATGCGCCGGGCATAGGCTTTCACATCGGGCTCACGCCCGGCACGCTGAGCGTAGTAAACCGTTTCCGCCAGCACTTCGAGGGTTTTATGAAGCGCATCATGGCGATCCATTTTTTTGATTGAAACCATATGATCCAGCGCCCGTGCCATCTCGGGCGGATGTTTGGTCGCGACCTGCTCCTCTAGCGCCAGATGCAGGGAGAGATGCAGATAGGGGTTCATGCCATCATCCATTTCAAAATCACGATCAAGAAAATCTTCCATATCATCAAAGAAATGATGGTATTCCGGATGCATTTGAATCACGCGTGCAATACGTACTTCCAGTGCATTGAGCGGCAGATCAGCCTGCGCCTTATGCCACGCATCCCAGAACACCTGTCGGTGCGCCCGCAACTGCTCCCTGCTCGGCCCGTTTGCTTCGCTCATGTGTAACTCCATCGGTTCATTCAGCGAAACTGTAACAGGATCATCGAAGGATGCATAAACGGTTTTCAACTTCTGGTTAAGCAATTAACAGGTGATTTGTCTCTATAGTGATCTGTTACCACATATACTTTTATCGACATATCCATCACGAAAAATGCCTGCCTCGCATAGTCGCGAGACAGGCATTTGGCGCTTAAGGGAACTGTTTGTTGTTAGGGCCTCACATAAAACCCAGCCGAAGCATGAATTTTATGTAAACAGAATCTGGTAAAGGCTATACTTGCTTGGCCAATAGTGAATCGTCGTACCAGTTGCTCATGTCATCATACATTTCACCCTTGAAGATATAGTATGGTGATTTGTAATAAATCATTACATCATGGAATGGATCGGTCAGAATTTTACAGAACCAGACCAGCCCGGACTGCACGCCCATGATAAAAAACAGGTGGATGGTTCTGAATACCAGCGCGCCGACGGCCAGAGCCAGCCACACAAGCGAGAGGTTATACATAAATCCGCGCGCCTGATCAGCGGTATCGAACAGACCGAACAGCGATGGATCAGCATACAGAGCAATGGAAACCCCAGCCCATAGCGCCAACAACACCAGTTTGCGAAACAGATTATAGCCCACTTTGACGCTTTCCTTATATGCATGCGTGGCGTCATTGACTGCATCAAAGTTTTTCGGTTCAAAAAAGAAATGTCCGATCTGACGCAATAACATGGCAATGACCCAGCCAAACAACACCGCCATCACCGGATCCAGAAAAATCCAGACATAGCTGACAATAAAGCAGATAGAACTGGCCAAATGCAGGAACTGATTGATACGATTATGGTGATAATAGCGGTGATCATCCCAGCGCTGCATGCGCAATTCTTCAATAAAGCCCATGATTAGTCCCCCTGCCTAAAAAGTAATTATCCGGAATTGTGCATACGTTTTATGACAATTTTATGTCAATACAAAGTCATAGTCGAGACAGGCCAGCCATCGATTCAAGTAAAGACTCGCCCATTTTGATGCCCTGCCCTGCCTGAATACCATCGCAAAGAGTATAATGGGATGTGGCAAACAAAATAATGGTTGAGCCATGCTGAAAATAACCCATTTCATCGCCCTTATTGTAACTGGCCTGACATCGGAAATGATTCGGGCCGCGACTGCGCAAATCCATATCACCATCCAGACAATGAAATTTCATGCTGGCTACAAGAATTGCGGCAACGGGAACCAGTGTGATGCTTCGCTCAGAATCACCTGTCTCCAAGGGCATTACGGCCCGTTCGTTTTTGCAATACAGTTTTTCGATGCGTTTCAGGGCAATCGGGTTCACATTCCAGGTGTCGCCGGATATGTAATTGACCCCATTTACCTGACAATCGACAGGTGCATGGAAACGGTGATACATGCTCGACTTCAGACGCAAGGTTACAAATAGACCATCGCGATATTTTTCCTGCAAGGATTTATCAGGAATCAGATCTCCAAGTGCATAGGGAAACCCTTTGGCCTGGTATACGGTTGTTCCCTCAATTCTTCCATGCGCCCCCACTATCGCATCACATGGACTGACCACAACCGATGCCCGCTGATCAATCGGACGAACGCCCGGTTTCAATTCCCGGATAAAACATTCATGCAGACTGGTAAAAGATTGTTTTCTGGCTTCGGACAAATCCAGATCGCTGGCAAACAAGCGCCACAGGTAAATAGAGATGCGTGTCAGCAGCGGACTCTCGATACGGCTGAACCAGCCCATCCACTGCGTTAGCCAACGGCGTGGAATACGATTGGTGAGCAGAAAATTTAATTGTTCCTGCTGCGTAAAGAAGGCAACCAATCTCGTCATGATACAGTCAAAAGTTTTTCACCACAGAGGGCACAGAGGAAAACAGAACAGATACGGGTTTGCTTTGCACTTCTCTGTGTCCTCTGTGGTGAGTGATTTTGGCTGTCAGGTTTCACGGTTTAAACCCATATCCTGCAAAAACTGATGCATAATCGGTTCCGCCTGATAGTCGTAGCTGCGCTGAACAGCGTTCTCCTGCATCATCGAACGATACGAGGCATCTGTAAAAAAAGCGGTAATTTGTGTACTCATCGATTCGATATTTTCAGCCAGATAGCCACTGACACCATGCTCGATAATATCTTTGGGGCCTTTACAATCATAAGCCACCACCGGCATTCCATAGGTAAATGCTTCCAGTATCACATTACCAAAGGTGTCGAAGCGTGATGGAAACACAAACAGATCGAGACCTGCGTATAACGATTGCATACGTGCCTTATCGACCCAGCCAAGAAACAGCGCATCGGGCAATACATTTTTCAATTCCGATTCGGCAGGCCCGGTTCCTGCAATAACAAGCTTCACATCAGGTATGGATTGGCGGATACGAGAAATAATCTCGGGAAGATCAAACAGTCCCTTTTCACGACTCAAGCGACCGGCATAAAGCAGTACGGGCGTATCATCTGTTACATCATCAAACAACTCGTCCTTGCGAACCGGCTGAATGGCAGGATCACGCGGTTGCGTATGGTGAGCGGTCAAAAACACACGTTTCTCATCCAATTGCATCTGGTGCCCTGTCAGCCAGTTCCGGTGCTCATTATTGAGCACAAACACACCGGTGTATTGCTTGTAAAAGAAACGTAGAAAACGGCGGACACGATCCCGTTCATGTTGGGTCAAATCAGTGGTATCTTTGATAAAATCAAGCCAGTCCGTATGCATGAAGAAATAACCCGGCACATTGAACATCGATTTAATCAACAGGGATACCAGCGCCATCGGCCCTTCGGTTGAACATACGATCCGATCATAGCCCCCTTCATAGAAGACACGGGCCACTTCCATAAAATCGGGCAGGCGGAATTCCTGCTCGCCAAAATCCGGCACTGAAAAACTGGTGAGCGGTCGAACCACATGCAGATGCGGCTCCGCCTCAATATCATCATGACAGATCAGAAAATC
>CAZUVA010000133.1:0-3802 GCA_964622755.1 uncultured Zetaproteobacteria bacterium | reverse complement strand
CGGGGCGTCAGACTTTGGAAAAACCTGCCAGTAGGGCTTGCCGGTGATCTCCTCAAAGCTCATGCCGGCACATTCCGCATAGGCCTTGTTCGCGCGTACGATGTTGCCATGTTTATCGTGCATAAAAATCGGATCGGTCACCGCATCGAAGGTCTGCTCCCATTCCTTCTTGGCCCGTTCGATGTTCGCAGTCGATTCATTCAGATCCTCCAGCATAAAGAGCATAGCCCGACGATCTTTTTCGGCTTCCTGCATCTTCTGTTCCAGCAATTTCTCACCCTGTTTGATTTCGGAGATATCACGGATAAAGCCTGAGAAATGAGCTGAACCTTCCTGTTTCACTTCGGTGATGGATAATTCAACCGGAAATTCCGAGCCGTCGGCACGCATGCCAATGGTTTCGATCCTTGTATTCAGCCAGTTACCTGCTCGGCTTTTCAACCATTGTTTCACCCCCTGCCGATGCTTGTAACGCAAGCCCGGGGGAATGATGGCTTCGGACAATTCCATGCCCAGTACATCATCACGTCTATAACCAAACATCTTCTCGGCAGCCATGTTGAACTCAATGATGAAGCCCTTTTCATCCATACTGATGATACAATCCGGCGAAGAACTCATAATCCCTTTAAGCATAGCCTCACTTGCGTGCAACTCGTCCTTTGCCTTTTTTATCCTGGCCAGAGAAGCTGAGTATGTCTTGTCCAGCCGCTCCGCCTGAACCAGAGACTCATGCAGTCGCTGGTTTTCCAGTTCCAGTTGCTGCACTCGATCCTGTAATTTCTGTATGGGTTTATCTGTCATATCAACTCAGATCGGGGTAGATAATATCTGTACCGCATTGCAGGTTTTGCAGCCAGTCGATGGCGGACGGCACATTTTCTTCTCCAATAAGGCAACCGTGCTGTGGCCACAGGGCATGAATATCCAGTCCATCCAGCTGCCGGATAAAGCCACGCGTGGCAATATTGGATGCCATATATTCTGTGTGAAACAAACGCATATTGCCGCGAAGTTCAATAAAATCTTCCGCCCACAGCTTCACCCCCACACCCAGCGAAGCAAAAACATCGCCTGTAAACAGGCCATAAGCAGTGGCATCATAAGTGGCAAAAGCTCCGGGGAAATGCAGAAAAGATGCCGGAACAAATTTCAGGCAGGCTCCGGTTGGCAGCGTAAGTTCAGGATTATCCTCGACATCGACATAATGATAATCGCTTCGCCCATAATGCTGGATCAGAATCTGTGTGCGCGGCGTTGTATATACTTTCATATCCGGATTGATTTCCAGCCAGTCTGTCATGGAAGCAGCAACATCCGGATCCTGATGACAAAGAATCATGCCCGTCACATGCTCCGGCGGCAGCACCTGAGCGACACGGTCTTTCACTTGCTGAAAGAAAGCACGATGCCCCGGATCGACCAGAATAGCCTGATCACCATCGCAAATCAGATACGTATTGGTACGGAAGGCAGTAGGTTCGTTGATTCCCAACCAATAAACCGCATGGCCCCCACCATCATAAAGAAAGGTAGGGCTGTCAAAAGCTTCTGTAATATCAATCTGTATCATGTTCCTTTCTCCAACCCGTAACTAGAAGCGCTGATCAAAGCATGATTCAGGCCTTTGCATCCAAAACAAGCGATTCCTGCGTTAAAGATTTTCCCTAATGTGCGGGGAGATTGCCACGGCCCGCAGCCTCGCAATGACAGAAACACTGTCATTGTGAGCGCATCTGTTCCAATGCAACCGCATTGTTGGTCGCGCCGACTGCAATGGTCATTGCGAGCGCAGCGAAGCAATCTCGCTCTTAAGATGGATAATTTCATCATGCATTTCTTTCATCTTCAGCTCGCGCCCGACCATCAGTCGGTTCATACGCTCAATTTCATCGAGCTTGCTCTTCAAATCATCTTCAACCTGCTTGTGCTCGGTAATATCATGGGCAATACCGTATATTTGTTTCGTTTCTCCTTTTGTAGCTACCGGTATCAGGCTGAGAAAGATTGTCATGCTTTCATCTGAGGCACTGTGAATATTGCATTCGCAATACGCCGGATTTTTATTCTTCGCTCTGCATAATGCCTGCTCGAATTCACTTATATCTCCGGAGAGTATGAATTGTGTCATAGGCTTACCCTGTATGGCTTCGGGGGAGTAGCCGGTTAATAATGTGCTGGCTACATTACAATCCTGAATGACGCCATCGACATCCAGAAAAAAGGCGGCATTCGGATTAAACTCGAAAAGAGCCTGATGCTGGTCCCTTCCCTTCTGAATAGAATTTTCCCTGGTTTTGAGCACCCGTTTCAGGAAAGAGATATATTTTTCTTCCAGCCCGCTGGTCAGATTGGATTGAGAAATCAATCCGGTAAGCTTTTTGTCATGATCCACAATAGCAACGTGCCGAATCCCTTTTTCCTTCATAAAGTGATTCACTTCGGGAACATAGGCGGTTTCAGAAAGGGTTTGCACTGGCGTAGCCATCACCTCCCGCAGGCAGGTTGTCCGAACATTCGCCTGCGTATGGCTGAAGTGCGTCACATCTCTTTCCGTCAACATGCCGACTGGTCGATCATCTTCAACGACAATAACGCAGCTGATACGCTGCCCTACCATGATATCCAGCGCCTGTTGTACCGGGACATCAGCGGTCAGCGTGAACAGCTGCCGTGACATGATACTCGAAACATGTTTCAGTTCGATAAAATACTCAATGCCCAGATTGTCCAGAAAATCACTCTGCGTAAGTGCTCCTGCTATATTTCCATCTCTATCCGTCACTACAAGATGCCGAATCTGATATGTTATCAATTGATCATATGCTTCGAATATATCGGCATCTTCAGCAATCATATGCACGGGTGAAGTCATCACCATGTTCAGCAGCGTCTGATCGCTTACTTCATGTTGTGCTGCAAGCCGAACCACATCCCGCTCGGTCAATACGCCAACAGGTTTGTTATCCTTGACCATGACCAGAAAACTTATTTTCTTATCATCCATGATGGTCAGCGCTTTCCCCAACGTGCCATCAGGAGACAGGGATATTACATCCTTTGTTGCAATATCCTTGATCATCGTAATCTTCATATGAACCCTACCCCTGTGGATAAATCCCTGTTAACCATTCTGCCCGTCTTTCAACTGTGTGATCTGTTGCCGCAATGTTGCATTTTCATCGCGCAATTCCTTGATGCGAATTTCACGACGCGACGTCGCCTCCTGGAAACGTTCCAGCTCATCTACCCGCTGCCGGAGTTTTTCCTCATCCCGAAGATGCAGTGCTTCCGTTTCAATGCGTGTTAAGGTATGCGAAACATCGTCCGCCGCCTCTTCCAGAATGCTGATTTCCTGTTCAGAAAAAAAACTGCTACCAACAGCATAAACGCAAAACGTACCAATGGCCCGACCCGATTGCAGAATAGGAAAAGCAGCGGCGGACTGACAGCCATGTTGCATTAATGGCTCACGCCATGCTGACTGACATGTGCCATCGGCCAAAAGATTGCAATAAGCAGTTTTTCCATCCTCGGCAGCATCTCTGGCAAGCTGGCATGTCACAGCATGATGATCGCTATCGGCCTTGCGAATATCGCGCAAACATTCCTCGCTGTAGGCAGCCATGGCCACAGGTTTGATGCCTTCTTCAGCATACAGACCAACATAGGCAAAGCGGAAACCACCAAGATCTACGGCGGCCTTGCACGTTCGCTCAAATATCTGTTGAGAAGTTTTCAAACGTTGTACATTCTGGTTGATATGACTCAAAAACAGTAGCAGCCGATTGAGTTTTTTCAG
>CAZUVA010000132.1:0-3809 GCA_964622755.1 uncultured Zetaproteobacteria bacterium | reverse complement strand
CTGTTTGCCCTGATTCAGTTCCCTTATACTTGGAAATTTATGTGGGCACCGTTGCTGGATCGTTATGTGATGCCCTGGCTGGGACGCAGACGCGGATGGATGCTGCTTACGCAGGCCGGGCTATTGGTTGTGATTGCCTCGATGGGGGCTTTCTCACCGCAGACAGAACTGAATATGATTGCATTATTCGCCACGCTGCTGGCATTGTTATCTGCCACTCAGGATATTGCGCTGGATGCCTATCGTCGTGAATTGCTGTCCGATTTTGAACTGGGGTTGGGGAATTCGGTGCATGTGAATGCTTATCGGGTGGCGGGTCTGGTGCCGGGTTCGTTATCCCTGATTCTGGCTGATCATCTGGCCTGGAGTACGGTGTTCATCATCACTGCGCTGTTCATGTTACCGGGCATGGTGATGACGCTTCTGGTCAGTGAGCCGCATCGGGCTTCGCCGCCGAAGAGTCTCAGACAAGCGGTCGTCGAACCATTTTATGAATTTATTGGACGCGAGGGAGTTCAGAGCGCATTGATGGTGCTGGCATTTATCTTTTTTTATAAGCTGGGCGATAGCATGTGCACGGCGCTGGCGACGCCATTTTATCTGGATATGGGCTATTCAAAAACACAGATCGGCCTGATTGCCAAGAACGCCGGTTTGTGGCCGGCTGTCATCGGTGGACTGCTGGGCGGTTTGTGGATGGTAAAAATAGGCATCAATCGCGCCTTATGGTTGTTTGGGGTGGTGCAACTGGGTTCGATTTTTGGGTTTGCCTGGCTGGCTTCACTGGGGATTCAGCAGGATGTCGGTGCTGCCGAGTTGACCCGATTGGCTATGGTAATCGGGCTGGAGGCATTCGGTGTTGGCGTCGGCACCGCAGCATTTGTAGCTTATATTGCCCGTGCCACGCACCCGGCTTATACCGCTACCCAGTTTGCCTTGTTTACCAGCCTGGCAGCTGTGCCGCGTACTTTTATCAACGCAGGCGTAGGCTGGCTGGTAGAAGCGTTTGGGTGGACATATTTTTTCCTGTTATGTGCTGCGCTG
The DNA here is from genome assembly GCA_964622755.1 of uncultured Zetaproteobacteria bacterium. Taxonomy (GTDB): domain Bacteria; phylum Pseudomonadota; class Zetaproteobacteria; order Mariprofundales; family Mariprofundaceae; genus Mariprofundus. The sequence continues at coordinate 2,765 of CAZUVA010000132.1, read as the reverse complement.
GCAGTGCCGGGCATGTTGCTGTTGTTTAAAGTGGCACCGTGGCATGGTGCAGATGAGACACTGGGAAGTGATGCAAGAGGTTGATATTGGATAACAGTATGGGTAACAGAAAGAGTAGCAGAAAGGGATGGCTGAACATGAACTGGCCAATGAAGGGTGTTCTGGCAATCTGCGGTCTGCTGTTGGTGGCCTGCCCATCCAAACGGATAGAAACACCTGAGGAGGGAAAGCCATCCTATGTAAAAAGCCAGTGGCAGGTATTGCCGGGCTGGGAATCGGTGCAGCTTGCTTTATCGCTTCAGGCATTGCGGGCTGAATGTGTGACGTTGCAGAAAAAAGAGCAGTGGCAGCAGATTTGTGCCGAAGCGGGGCTGCTTGATATCTCTAATAACGAGGGGCTTCGTCATTTCTTTGAGCGCCACTTCATTCCCTGGCAGTTGCGTAATGGCGATGGCAGCGATCAGGGGCTCATCACCGGTTATTACGAACCTCTGCTCTATGGCAGTCGCAAGAAAACCGGACGCTATCGTTTCCCGGTTTACGGTGAGCCGGACGATTTGCTGGTGATCGATCTGACTAAACTCTATCCCCAACTCAAAGGTTTGCGCTTGCGTGGGCGTGTCGAAGGTAAGCGTGTTGTGCCATATTATGATCGTGCTGATATTGACGGTAAACATCCACCGGCAGGCAAGGAAATACTCTGGGTTGATGACGAGATAAGCCTCTTTTTCCTGCAGGTGCAGGGCTCGGGGCGTATCCAGTTGCCCAGTGGTTCCATCGTCAAACTCGGCTACGCCAATCAGAATGGGCATCCCTATGCTTCAATCGGAAAAAAACTGGTTGAGATGGGTGAGCTGACATTGGATCAGGCTTCACTACAGAGTATTCGGCAGTGGGGGATTAATCATCCTGACCGCCTGAAAGAATTATTATATACCAATCCTAGCTATGTCTTTTTCCGGGAAATGCCGGACTCACAAACCTCGGCTGTAGGCGCAATGGGTATTCCACTAACGCCCGGTTACAGTATGGCTGTGGACAGACGCATGATTCCGCTCGGGATGCCTGTTTTCCTGGCGACGACCTGGCCGAACACGGACAAGCCACTCAATCGCCTGATGCTGGCGCAAGATACCGGGGGAGCAATCAAAGGCACGATCCGTGGTGATTTTTTCTGGGGTTTCGGTGATGAGGCCGGTAGGCAGGCGGGCAGTATGAAACAAAAAGGACGCATGTGGGTACTTTTCCCCAACGGCATGCAGCCTTCGATTGCCCATTGAAAGGGGCTGTCCAGCTGCCAGAGGTAATGATTGTACCTTCCGAGATATCATATTTTGTTGAAAGAGCATCCGGGTTTTCGTTGGGTAATCTGATGGCCTGTGTTAGAACTGACGTATGAAATCATTCTCTCAATGGCGACCACACCCCTGGCACGGGCTGGGTGTTGGAGCCGAACCGCCAAGGCGGGTGCATGCCTATATCGAAATCAGCCCTTTTGATACAGTAAAGTTTGAAGTGGACAAGAAATCAGGTTATTTGTGCGTCGACCGTTCGGTGCGTTCATCTTCACAACATCCGGCCTTGTACGGTTTTATTCCTCGCACTTTGTGTGCCGGTCGTGTCGGCGCACTCATGGCGGATACCAAAAGAGGTGACGGCGATCCGCTGGATATATGCGTGATTTCCGAGCGCCCGATTTCACGTATTGAAATTCTTGCCAATGCCCGAGTGGTGGGCGGATTGCCGATGAATGACCATGATGAAGCGGACGACAAGATTATTGCCGTGATTGAGGATGACCCGCTTTGGTCAAAGGTCGAGGAACTTTCGGAGCTGCCATCGGCTTTGATTGACCGTCTGCTCCACTATTTTCTCAGCTATAAACTGGCTCCGGGTCATCCTCAAAAGGTGTCCATAGGTCAGCCTTACGGTTTTGAGCATGCAACGAAAGTGATTGAAGCTGCCATGGCCGACTATATTGAAGAGTTTGGAGCGAGCCCGGAAAGACGCAAGCTTGTCGGTTGACCCTGCACTGAACTTTAAATCGCTATGGGTTCAATTCCACGCAGCTTGATGCGGGGTGATTTATCGACCGAGCATGGATTTTTTCAAATCCTTGTCTGCCGGTTTTTTACCCAGCCAGACGGCCAATAACGCCTGCTGGAAATCAGAACCTTCGATTACACCCTTTTCGTTGCCATTAAAGCTGACATGAGTGTTGCCATCATCGAGCAGGTCGAATACGACTGAATCGCCCCGGTGTGCGTTGGTGAACAATGCATTGAAGCTGGCGAGCCGGCCTTTCAGTTTTTGCATGCGCTCATCGGACTGGTTTTTATCAAACCCCTCATCCCACCCGTCGGTGAGTTTCTCCTTGTCTACCTCGCCATAAAGAAAGTCCATGGTGATACGTTTGTTGCCGGTGTCGCCGAGAACCGCCTTTGCACTGGATACGTGCTGCTCCAGATACAACCCGCCAACATAAATGTCGAAAAAGAATTTTGTGCGGATGCCAGCCCCGTTGAGTTGCAGGGTTTTGCCTTGCAGTTGAATCGTATCCGGTAACGCGACGCCTTCAATTTCAACCGCACGGCTCAATGCAGGCAGCAGGAGCAGGGTCGTGAGGAATAATAAACGAATAAGTTTCATGGAAACCTCCAGGGTATGAATTACCCTCCGATTAAAAACCAAAAGTGGACAAATCGCAAGTGATAGCGGGATGTGTGGAAGTTGAGGTGGGCGAAGTAGTCGTGTTATTCTGATGC
>CAZUVA010000131.1:0-3890 GCA_964622755.1 uncultured Zetaproteobacteria bacterium | reverse complement strand
CCCGCTAATGTTCGCCATGTCTGGCGCTATTCCTCCCTCCCCTCCCTAGTGTTTCGCGCCAGATATGAGGCCCCGGCAACTGCCGGGGTCTTTCTCTTTTTAAGCTTTTTCATAGGCCGCCTGTAATTGTGATGCAGTAAAAAAAAATGGTGCGCCGAAGGTACCCGCATCCAACGTCTGTTGGGGCAATTCACCCAAACTGTCCTCTTGTTCGGATAATCAGCCTTGCGGCAAGCCATGCAATGCGGCCACCTTTTAATGCCCGTGCATGGCGGGTCTGCTGTCAAAGCTTACCGGCCTGATCATGGTGAATGGAACATTCAGATATTTCGCCTAGCGCTTCAAGCCACGCAGGCTGTAGATGACTTTGTTTTTGATAGTGGCCGGATAACTGTAGGGGCTATAAATCTAGATAAAAATCAGTAACCGGTTTATGTATGCTTATTGGTATACCCCTTTGGCCGGATAGCTACAGTGTTTTTGATTCTGGTGCAGACTTTTCCGTCTTCTCGCACAAAGCTCATCGTAAAACATGGTGTGGCACGATTTTTCTCGTTCAATTGTTCTTCAATTGCACTTAATGTTTGTGCGTCAAAATCAAAATGCAGCATCAGATTGGTGCTACCAACCCGAATAAAATCAATATCCAGCTTCTTGGTAGCTACGCGGTAACCGGGGAACTTTTTCAGGCAAGCCAGTGCAGGCACCGGGTCGGCAAGGCTAGCCTGATAACCACCGAACATATGGCCGGCAGCATTGGCGGATATCCAGTTTAACGGCAATCGAATTCTTGCCATGCTCCAGTCCCGTGACAGTTCGATCACTTTGACACGCATCAGAAAGAAGGGCGGATACAGTTCAAAACGTCGGCGCTCTGAGAGAAATTTGAGCCTGCTTAACAAATGTAAATTGCTGCGCACACGACCTCCGTTTGTCGAATAAAGTGAAACATTAAAGCTACTTGCAAAAGTCTGGGTGGATAAGATGCAATCCTTGTTGAGTGGATTTTCAGGCTGGATTGAGGGGCATGTTGGCTCCATGCATCGAAAGTTCAGCTTGGAAACATGCCGAAGTGGGGAAGCAGATTGCCGGTCACGACTTTTACAAGTGGCTCATTATATCCGCCATATAATTAACGAACAAGCGGGTACCATCAATAGGTCTCCTAAAGAAACTTTATAGTATTAATAAGAAACCTACAATATATAGTTGGTTTCTTATTAATACCCGCTATGATTGAGCCATGAAAACTGCTCCACCCCATGATATCTGCCCGATCACGCGGTCGCTTGATTTGATTGGAGAGCGCTGGAGCATTCTCATCATACGGGATGTCTTTTACGGCGTCAGGCGCTTTGATGCTCTGCAACGTCATCTCGGGATTTCTAAGAAAGTACTCGCCGGTCGACTGGTTCGCCTACAGCAGGCAGGCATTTTCAAAAAAGTATCGTATCAGCAGAAGCCGGAACGCTTTGAATATCAATTAACACAGAAAGGTAGGGGTCTGTTCCCCGTGTTGTTGACCATCATGCGTTGGGGCAACCGCTGGCTGGATGAAGGGGGTGAAGCCCACCTCATTTTGAAGCATCTCAGTTGCGGAGAAGTTGTAGAGCCAAAACTGGTATGCAGTCATTGTGAAAAGCCTTTGAGCCCGGCCAGCGTTCGTACGGAGATATTGAACAACTCTGGCTAAAATCAGCGGCTCCTTAGTCTGCTGCACGAGCAGCAGCGATAGCAGCCATATTGACGATATCATCCACGCTGGCACCCGTCTGAAGCACATGGGCCTGTTGCGGCAGTCCGAGCAGAATCGGTCCGATGGCAGTACCTCCACCCAGTTCACGTAGTAATTTATAAGCAATATTTCCCGCCTGCATCGTGGGAAAAATCAATACATTAGCAGGCTCTTTTAGTTTGCTGAACGGGTATTGGCCGAGGATTGCTGCATTGACCGCAGTATCTGCCTGCATCTCGCCGTCGACCACTAGATGCGGCATAGATTTATGTAATAGTCGGGTGGCCTCTGCCACCTTGCGCGTTTCCGGATGATCTACACTGCCGAAATTGGAGAAAGAGAGCATGGCGACGCGGGCACAGCAGCCCAGTGAAGTGGCAGTACCTGCAGCCAGTTCGGCCAGTTCGGCCAGTTGTCCGGCATCCATATCCACATTCACCGTACAGTCGCTGAGAAAATAGGCGCTGTTTTCCATAACCATCAGATACATGCCATAAACATGACGTTGCTGTCCGCTGCTATCATGGCCGAGCACTTTGAGCATTGGCCTGAGCACATTCGGATAATGAGCTGTGCGCCCGGAGAGCATACCATCAGCAAATCCCTGACGCACCAGCATGGCTCCGAGCACATTGATATCATTACGCAATGTTTTAGCTGCATCATCCGCCAACACACCGTGGCGTTTGCGTAGAGCATAATAGGCATCTGCAAGACTTCCGAAACGGGCATCTTCAGTGGTCGGGTCGATCAAGGTAATGCCATCGATGTCCAACTGCACCCTTTCACATAGTTGTTTAACCATATGTTGTCTGCCAATCAGAATAGGCGTAGCGATGCCTGTTTCCTGCATTTCAATAGCAGCACGAAGCACTGTTTCATCCTCGCCTTCGGGCAACACCAGACGCAGTGGGTTAGTCTGCGCTTTCTCCGTAATCATGCGCATAAACAAACGGGAGGAATCAATGCGACCTGCCAGTTCCTGAGCATATGCGTTGGCATCTTGCAACGGCTTACGAGCCACGCCTGTATCCGTCGCCGCTTGTGCAACTGCGACGGGAACCACCTCAATCAGACGCGGATCGAACGGTTTGGGCAGAATATACTTGGGACCGAAGCGCAGTTCATTGATGCCGTATGCTTTCAATACCGAGGCAGGTACATCCTGACGAGCCAGACCGGCCAGCGCATGCACGGCGGCAACCTTCATTTCTTCATTAAATGTGGTGGCACGGGCATCGAGCGCACCCCGGAACAGGAAAGGGAAGCCCAGCACATTATTGACTTGATTGGGGTGATCGGAGCGGCCTGTACCCATAATCAGATCGCTGCGCGTGGCCATGGCAAGTTCGTAGTCGATTTCGGGATCAGGATTGGCCATCGCAAACACGACAGGTCTGTCCGCCATTGATTTAATCATCTCCGGTTTCACAATATTGCCCTGTGACAGTCCGACAAACACATCAGCGCCGCACATCGCTTCGGCCAGCGTACGTTCGGCCCGATCCGTAGCAAAATAGGCTTTGTGCGGTGGCAATTCATCGCCTCTGTCTTTTGTAATAACGCCCTTGCGATCAAGAAACAGAATATTTTCACGTTTGACGCCGAGTTGTTCGATCAGCTTCATGCATGCAAAGCCGGCTGCACCAGCGCCCAGACAGGTCACACGGATATTTTCAACCTTCTTGTCTTGTAAAATAAGCGCGTTGAGAATGGCGGCTGCCATAATTACGGCGGTGCCATGCTGATCATCGTGCAACACCGGAATATTCATGCGTTTTTTTAACTCTTCTTCGATAATAAAGCATTCCGGCGCTTTGATATCTTCGAGGTTGATGCCTCCGAAAGTCGGCTCCATGCGGGCGACTGTGTCCACGATGCTCATCGGATCGTTTTCATCCAGTTCGATGTCAAACACATCAATATCTGCGAATCGTTTAAACAACACGCCCTTACCTTCCATCACCGGCTTTCCGGCTAGCGGGCCGATATTACCGAGGCCCAGTACAGCTGTACCATTGCTGATAACCCCGACCAGATTGGCACGGGCGGTATACTGATCAGCCAGTTCAGGATTTTCCGCGATAGCCAGACAGGGTTCGGCAACGCCGGGCGTGTAGGCCAGAGCCAGATCGCGCTGGGTCAGGCACGGTTT
>CAZUVA010000130.1:0-3900 GCA_964622755.1 uncultured Zetaproteobacteria bacterium | reverse complement strand
GCGACATATGGATTAACAGTCCACCGTTCTACCAACTGAACTATCGGGGAATTGAGGAGCGCGAACCGTACGGAGGCGTACTATCCATGTCAATATGTCTTGACCCAAAATATGTCTTCCTGAAATTGCAACACAATAACCGGAAAAAAAGTAACTTCGCGAGCATGAGCTATGGTCGGGATCGAATGTTAAACAGACGTTCGTGCTCTTCAAGCGCATAACGGTCAGTCATGCCGGCGATATAGTCGGCAATAATTCTGGCCAGATACTCTGTTGGCAATGCACCCGATATTTTGCTCGCTGCCATTTCATGTTGCTGATTTTCCGGCAACATAGCGGGACTTTGCATGTACACTTCAAAAATTTCACGAAGCACCCGTTCAGCCTTGTTGGCCATGCGCGCAACACGATAGTGGCGATACATTTTTTTATACAGGAATTTTTTTAATTCACCATTCATTTTTCTGGTTTGCGGCGAGAAAGCAACCAGTGGTGTTTTTGCAGCACGCACATCGTCGAAGCTGTTTATTTTCGAGTTCCTGATGCGTCGGCTTGTTTCATCAATCACATCGACAATTAGAAAATTAATCATATGCCGAATTGTTTCGTTCACTTTCAGGCGCTCGGGAACATTGGGAAAGTCTGTTTCTGCCTGCCCATAAAAACGCTCGAATAATGTCAGCTGTTTTAAATTATCAATCGACAGCATACCGGCCCGATAGCCATCATCAATATCATGATTGTTGTAGGCAATTTCATCAGCCATATTGCCAATCTGGGCTTCCAGGGAAGGTTGTTCGTGCAGATTGAAATGAGATAAATCCCGGTTTGACGGTGTGTCGTAGGCGGAGTGGTGTTTAACAATGCCTTCCCGGGTTTCGTAGCTGAGGTTCAGCCCTGTAAATGCAGCATATTTATGCTCCAGTTTTTCGACAATACGCAACGACTGGCGATTGTGTTCAAAACCGCCATAGGGTTCCATCACTGCATTGAGTGCATCCTGACCGGAGTGGCCGAACGGTGTGTGGCCTAGATCGTGCGCCAGAGCGACGGCTTCAGCCAGATCCTCATGCAGCTGCATAGAGCGGCAAATAGATCGGGCGATCTGGGCGACTTCAATGGAGTGGGTGAGGCGGGTACGGTAGTGATCGCCCTCATGGTTCACAAATACCTGGGTTTTGTATTCCAGTCGACGAAAGGCTGTGGAGTGAATAATACGATCGCGGTCGCGCTGATAGGGGTTTCTGTGTTCCGATTCAGGCTCAGCATACACACGGCCTCGGGAACAAGCTGTCCGGCAGGCATAACTGGCCAATGTTGATTCATAGGCATTTTCAGACACGGTTATGGGCTGATTCCATCATGGCGAGTGCTTCCAGAGCAGCGTTGTGTGGGTTCGGAGCATGTAGAATCGGGCGTCCCACAACCAGATAATCAGAACCGCCTGCAATGGCCGCAGCCGGATCAGCGACGCGTTTTTGATCCTGCACATCCTGATCGCCCCAACGTATGCCCGGCGTTACGGTCAGGAAATCGGAACCACAGGCTTTTTTAATCGCTGCAGCCTCAAACACACTACAGACCACGCCTTTCAGGCCGGCATCCTGCGCCATTTTTGCGCGTTGCAAGGCTACTGAACACGCTTGTTCTTTTGGCATCGGATCGCTGGTAAGCACAGTCACGGCAATCAATTTCATATCAGGAAACGAAGCAGCTGCTCCGGCGGCTGCGGCTAACATTTGTTCGCCACCGCCGGCGTGCACATTGACCATTTCAACACCCAGATTTCCGGCACTCTCAACGGCTTGCGCCACCGTATTGGGAATATCATGGAACTTGAGATCAAGGAATACGCGATGTTGTTCTCTGATAGCGGATACCAGTGATGGGCCTTCGGCCACAAACAGGCGCAGGCCAATTTTAAACCAGCCGACTGCATTGCCCACGCAATCGCGCAAATCCAGAGCGTTTTTGGCATGACTTACATCCAGCGCAACCATCAGGCGATCTTTCATCGCCCTTGCCATTATATCTTTTCCTCACTTTTCGGATGCAACGTTCCCCATGAATGGCACTGGGGACATTGCCAGCGTACTTCAATCACCTCGATGCCACATTGTTCGCAGGCATAGTTTTTAGCCGTTTTACGCCATTGGCGTGCAAAGCGGGTGTGTGCATCTGAATCATCACCCAGTATGGCATTCAGGCGCAGGGTATCGCGCAGTGAACGGGGTTCAAATGCCATTTCATCACGCAGTTGTTTTGCTTCAGCTGTGGGACGACTCCGGGCCAGATTTTCAATCCAGGCCAGCATTAATTCAGCATCATGGCCCTCAAGCCACAAATCACGTAGCAGCGAATTTCCGAATGAATGATAAAAAGATTCATGCTGTAATAACAAAGGGATTACCAATGGAAAATGTTCACGCGCCTGTCGCCACAGGGTACGGATACCTGCTTCAGTCGCATCAATATCATTCTCTTGCAAAGACAGCTCTATTTCGACCATGCGTGCAGGCGCACATGCGGCATCCAATTCCAGTGCTCTGGCACAGTAGGTACGTGCTTCTTCTGAATTATTCTGTTGGCAACACTGACGCGCCATTTCTGAAAACAGGTAAGCGCGGTGCGAACTGTATGATTCATTGCGGACGCGTTCCAGACGTGACAGCAATTCTTCGGCTAACAGCCATTCATGGCTTTGTTCACGGATTCTCAGACAGGCTTCCAGTGCGCCGGCATGGTCAGATTGAATATCCAGCGCCTTCTGATATTGATAGAGAGCCCGATCCAGCAGACCTCCGGTTTGGAAGTCGGTCGCCAGTGCCAGATGGGCCTGTAAATGCACTGATTTTGGCAGATCAGGCCGAGCCAGAAGATTCTGGTGAATACGCACGGCTCGACCGATTTCACCCTTGGACCGAAACATTTCACCCAGCGCCATATAAACATCGGCTGCTTCCGAGCGTAGACGAGCCACCTGCACCATTTCTTTGAGGGCCAGATCGGGTTCATCGGAAAGTAAATAATTGATGCCGCGCAGCAGGGGTGAGATACGTGCATCTTCTTCCTGCTCCGGCTTGCCTTCATCCTGAATGGGGCGTAAGACCAGCGCCACCAGCACCACCAGTGCAATGGCGGTAATGGCTAGAAGCAGTGTGTTCATACGTCGTCCTGGAGCGGGATATTCCTAAGGTTATCAACTTCCCGTTGCAAGCGTTCGTGCTCGTTTCTGAGCCATATAATTTCCTGCTTATGCTTACGCCTGGAGAAACTGAGAGCCAGCACACCACCGGAAAACCCGAGTAAAAAAGAAATAAAAACAGGAATATAAATGGGAATATCCGCACTGCTGACGCCCAGAAAATGAATCTGGACTGGCAGTAAGTTGGCCATGGCAAACATGGTGGCAAATGATGTAAGTACAATGACCAACAGGACATTAATCCAGTTCACGGAGTTCAGCCCATACATACTTTTTGATTCCATATTCAGGCCGGGCTATCAACCCTTTCACGCAGATCTTTACCCGGTTTGAAGTGGGGAACGATTTTTGCAGGGACCATCACGGCATCGCCCGTTTTTGGGTTTCTGCCAACCCGGGCATTTCGTTCTTTGGTGGTAAAACTGCCGAAGCCGCGCAGTTCAACATGATCGCCACTCGCCAATGCATCACCAATCACAGACAGGATAGTGTTCATGACAATCTCGGCTTCGCGCCGGGAAATTCCCTCTTGTTGTTCTGTAATCATTTCAATCAGCTCGGACTTTGTCATGGCACTCTCCAGTCAGACCAGAGCATAGAGGATCAAAGCCGATGCGCAAGTCTCAGTCAAAATAGTCCACCAGAATTCAACCTTTGCAAAGAACCTCAGTGTAAACAGGCCCTTACCCGGAGTG
>CAZUVA010000129.1:0-3905 GCA_964622755.1 uncultured Zetaproteobacteria bacterium | reverse complement strand
GTGACTTAATGTCACTTCCCTCTTTTACGTTAGGCCATTGTTTTTCAACAATGCCGCATTCATACCCACTGTCTCGCACCATCGTAAAGCACCTCAAATGCGTAATTTAAAGACCATAGTTCGAGTTTTTTTGTGCGCCAAGTCACATAAGCGACTGTGGTTTTTTACCATGCTCCGCGGTATTTGTGACCCCCGGCTTATGAACAACCAGAGTACCGCTGTTATGGAGACTAAATGCGTGTAAATGACAAAATATTTCGGATTCAGTGGTTTCATGCCCTATGTGCCATGTTATTGCTGTTACTTTCGGCGTGTTCCACGCATCTAGCACCTGTCACTCTGGGTAAGGGTAAACCGCAAACCGTTATGGTGATTGGATTACCCCAGTTTGATGATAGTAAGCGCATCGACATTCGCCGCGAAAATCCTATCTATGCAATCATTGGCATCACAGCCAAGGCTTTCCAGCAAGTAGCCCGGGAATATAAACGGCTTAAATATCAGGATGCCAACCCGTCTCTGCACCGTTATTGTGTTAACAGCATGCGCCACACCATCAAGCAGCGACTACGCAAACTGGGATATCAGGTTAAAGATCTGGATATGACTTATTGGCAGGCACAATCAGCTTATCGCAACAAGAAGGCTCTCTTGAAGGGTGTGGATGCTTTGCTGAAAGTAGATATTAAACGCTTTGGTTATTTTTCTGCTTCCCCGTTCAAACCCTATCGACCCGGCATGGTGGTGGCCGCTGATTTGATATCCACAAAAGAGCGTAAAATTCTTGCCTCAAATGTATATAATGTCGGCTACGATCAGGATGATATTTCCAAATTCGATCTGCAAATCAGTTATATGACCAATATCCATGTGGCTGATAAACGCTATTTTTACCGTAATTTCAAGACCCTGATGACCCATGCCAAAGCAAGTTCATCGGCCTTAAAATTTGTAGCCGGCGTAGCAGCAGAAAGTGTGGCAGGAGATTTGGGGAAGCATGATCACTCCTATTTTCTGGCCAAACGACGCTAAGGAAGCGCTGATCACAGCATATATAATCAGCACTTTCTTAAGCAGACTTACTATCCAGCAATATATTACCCAGTCGTTTCATATGGGCAGGATGAGCTCCGCTTAGAGGCAACCTAATGTAAAAAGCGGCCCCTTTTCCTGACTGAGAATCCACCCGAATTTCACCATCATGGGCATCCACAATGCGTTTGCAGATAGCCAGCCCCAATCCTGCCCCCTCACCTTCTTTACGACAGCGAGCGTCATCGGCACGATAAAACCTGTCGAATAACCGCTGTTGCTGTTCCTCGGCAATACCCGGGCCTTCATCACGGATACAGATGATTGCCGATCCATCTCTTGCCTGCGCGATCAAATGAATACTTGAATGCTCAGGTGCATGTTTGAATGCATTGGATAACAGGTTCATCACAGTACGTTCGATTTGGCTGGCTTCACCCATAATCTCCAACCCTTCTTCGATTTGCATATCAAGATTGACATGCTGACTATCGAATAAAATCAGATGTTGTTGCCCCACTTCCTGCAATAGAAGCGACAGGTCGACAGGTGATTGCACAATTTCCAGTTGGCCTGCATCAGCACGCGCCAGTGTCAGAAGGTCATTAACGATGCGTTGAATTCGGTCAATCGTACCCAGTTGCTGACGCAGAATATGCTGGTATTCATCTTCCGTACGCGGATGGCGAAGGGCCACCTCGATTTCACCCTTGAGTATGGTCAACGGCAAGCGCAGTTCGTGCGAGGCATCGGCAGTAAATCGTTTCTGGGCCTGAAAACTGGCTTCGAGATCAGCGAACATTTTGTTCAATACCCGTACCAGAACCTGAATCTCTTTATCAAGCGACTTCGATTTTAGACGCCGCGTCAGGTCACCCGCAGCAACACCACGCGCCGTATTGGTGATTTCATGAATCGGCTCGAGCGCCCGCTTGGCCATATAGTACCCTGCAGCGGCACTGATAATGATGGAAATTAGCCCTAAAATGCCACCGACGATATACAACAGATTGAATACGGCACGGATATCCGCCGTACTATGGCCCAACATCAATGTGGCTATAATCTTGCCAGCGTTGTGAATCGGAAAGGCAATAACCCGGATATTGGCTTTGTTGAGTAGCGATTCGGTCGAAGCAAAAGAAGGAGAGCCTGAGCGAAAAGCATGGCCAAGTGCCCGGCTGACATCGTTACCGCCTTTGTCGATAAGTGATCGGTCAGAGCGAAACAGAATACGTCCGTTAGCACCAACCAGCTGAATAGCACCCGGATAATGGTCGGCAAAGCTGCCCAGATGACCTGACCAGAAATAGAATGGCGAACTTTCAAGTTCATTGGCCAGCGATGTAGCCTGCGCCATCATCTGTTCATCCAGTTCATGATAAACTCGGTTGGATAAGGCTGTATACAACACAACAGCCGCGAACAGTAAAATACCGAATTCCAGTGAAATATAAAGCAGCGCCAGTCTACCCCGGAAAGTACGGAACATATTGGTGCGCACTCTGTTCATGATGCCTGATGGACGAAGGGTCAGGGTAATTCTCGGTAGCGGTGTCGGTTACTCAAACCGATCAGTTTGGCTGTGAATCGTCGCTGAGAAGATAGCCCTGACCGCGCAGGGTATGCAACAACGACGGCTCAAAGCCCTTGTCGATTTTGGAGCGCAGATGGCTGATGTAGACGTCAATCACATTACTTTCCGGATCGAAATTCATATCCCAGACGTGTTCACCGATCAGGGTACGCGAGAGTACCTTGCCTTTATTGCGCAACAGGTATTCGAGCAGAGCGTATTCTTTGGTGGTCAGGCGAATGGGCTTATCATTGCGCGTCACCCGCCTGCTGATGGGGTCCAGTTCCAGATCAGCAATCTTCAGAATCGGAGATTTACTGTCGGACTGTCTGCGCAACAGGGCGCGTACGCGAGCCAATAATTCTTCAAATGCAAAAGGCTTGGCCAAATAATCATCGGCGCCGGCATCCAGGCCACGCACTTTATCTTCGATTGAATCCCGTGCAGTTAGCATCAGCACCGGAGTTGCCACGCCACTGGCGCGAAGTTCGCGGCAGACGACAATACCATTTTTCTTTGGCAGCATCAGGTCGAGAATAATTAAATCATAATCGTTGATTTCGGCTAAAAATTCACCGTCCTCACCATCGTAAGAAACATCAACGGCATGGCCTTCTTCCTTTAGCCCTTTCTGAATAAAATGGGCAACGCGCTCTTCATCTTCAACAACCAGAATTTTCATGCGGCTTAGTGTAGCATTCATCTATTGAATGCGCTAAGTCTGAAGTAGGGGGGCAATCATGGATTACCGGGTGCTCAACAAAAAACGGGTTTATCAGGGCTTTTTTGCCATGGATGAATACGTCATTGAACACGATTGCTTTGATGGCGGACGTATACAAATAAGCCGTGAAAACATGGAGCGCGGCGATGCCGCTGCAATATTACTCTATGATGCGAATACAGATGAGGTATTACTGCTGGAACAGTTCCGCATTGGGCCTGCTGTACGCAATGAGAACCCGTGGCTGATCGAGATTGTTGCCGGTATCATTGATGAAGGAGAGACCGCAGAACAGGCAGTCATTCGAGAGTCCCGGGAAGAATCGGGCTTTGTACCCACCCGTATCACCTTCCTTGGCCGTTATTATACCACGCCGGGCGCCTGCTCGGAGCGAATCGATCTGTTTCTCGGCCTGGTGGACAAAAACAACCAGGTTGGCGAGGGCGGCGGCTGTGCAGAAGAGCATGAGGATATTCGCAGCTACTGGGTATCGCGTCAGGAAGCACTGCAAATGCTGGATGATGGAAAAATAGGTTCCGGTGCACCCATGCTGGCGTTACTGCTCGCCTTTGG
>CAZUVA010000128.1:0-3906 GCA_964622755.1 uncultured Zetaproteobacteria bacterium | reverse complement strand
CTCCACGAACCCGGTTTGATGGGTATATCGGATTTTACCGAGCCGAAGGACAGCTTCCATATCACCATTCGCGGTAAAGCATTGGATCACCGGCTGTTTCATTTTCGTCTGCCATTCTCAGGCTGGAGTTTTGTTCGTGTGATTGAGAGCGGCGAGTCTTTTGTCGCCCTGACGGCCAGCTTGAATGATGCCCTGCAACGTCTTGGGGGCGCGCCGCAAACCCACCGCACCGATAGTTTATCCGCCGCCTACAAAAACCTAAGCAATGATGAGAAACAGGATGCCACGAAGCGTTATCAGGAATTCTGCGAGCATTACGGCATGAAGCCCACGCGCAACAACCGTGGCGTCAGTCATGAGAACGGCGCCATAGAAAGCCCTCACGGCCACCTCAAACGCCGTATCGGGCAAGAGCTGATGCTCAGGGGAAGCAGCGATTTCGACAGCGTGGAGAGTTACAGCCGCTGGCTGGATAATCTGGTCAGCAGACTTAACCGCCGTAATCAGGATAAGATCACTGAGGAGCGTGCAACACTGATTCCACTGCCGCCAGTTCGGGCTGTGGATTATGATGAAGTTGTTTGCCCGGTCTCTTCGACAAGCACCATCATCGCCAAGCGTGTAACCTACACCGTGCCGTCACGCCTGATTGGCGAGTCGTTACGGGTTCGCGTCTACGAACGTCATCTGGAACTATTCCTCGGCAACGATAAGACATATGAGTTGCAACGGGCTTTCCCCATTGGTGGCAACAACAACCGGGGCCGCAAGATTGATTTCCGTCATGTCATTGAATCCCTGGTGAAAAAACCACAGGCATTCCGCCATTCCGTGCTACGCGATGACTTGCTTCCCAATGACCAGTTCCGCGCCATCTGGAAACGGGTGGATACAGAGATGGAAGCGCACTTTGCCTGCAAGTTCATCGTCAACGTACTGTATATCGCCGCCAAAGGCGATTGCGTGCAGGCACTGGGGGACTGGTTACTGAAACAGGAGAAGCTACCGCCACTACACCTGATTCAGCAACGTTTTTACCCCACGCCATCGTCACATCATCAGGTCAGTGGTAAGCAGCATGATGTCGTCGATTATGATCCGTTGATCAAGGGAGGTCAGTCATGAGTGCTACAGCCGAACTGCCAGCTCTGCTACGTAGTCTGCGTTTGCCAACGATAGGGAATATGTGGCAATCCCTGCTGGCGCAGGCGGAAGATGAACAATGGAGCCATGCACGCTATCTGAGCGTGTTGTGCGAACATGAAGCCAATGAACGCGAATCCAGGCGTATTGCCCGTTTCACACGGGAGTCGGGGCTACCGATAAGCAAAACCATCACCAGCTTTGAATTCCATGCTGAAATGATTCCATATAAAGCGCGCATTGAAGCGCTCTCTTCCACATACGACTGGGTAGAGAGAGCCGATAACCTGCTGATCTTCGGCCCCAGCGGCGTGGGTAAAACGCATCTCGCGGCAGCCATTGGGCATAGCCTGATTCAACAGGGCATACGTGTCCGTCATTTCTCATCGGTTTCACTGGTTCAAATGCTACAACAGGCTCGCAACGACCTGCGTTTGGATGATGCCTTGCACAAGCTGGATAAATACGCCGTCATTATCCTCGATGACATCGGCTACGTCCGCAAAAGCGAGGCGGAAACCCATGTCCTGTTTGAACTGATCTCATACCGCTACGAATCGGGCAGTATTATTGTAACATCAAATCAACCATTTTCCGGCTGGGAGGGTATTTTCCCGGACAGCTCCATGACTGTTGCCGCCATAGATCGACTCGTACACCACAGCATCATTCTCGACATACAGGCGCAAAGCTTTCGCAAGCGCTACGCCGAATCACATAACAACCAATAATCTGAAAAAGGAGAAAATAATGGTGCTTGCTTATGCTCTACTCAAAACCGGCCATCCTAATTGTCGCCGACCGGACAAAGTAATTGACGCCGGACATGTAGCCAACGATGAATATTAACGCCATTCATGTGAGTACTTCTGCCGTTGCGCTGATCAGCAGCATTGCCTTGCTGGGCTGGTGGATCAATCACGCCGCACTGGCCGCATGGCTACCGGCCATTGCCGATATGACCTTCAATACCGCCCTGTCTTTTCTGCTGATAGCGCTGGCCTGTGGTGTCAACCGGCAGATTCGCGCCCTGCCCTCACAAAGCATTCAAAGCACCCGGATCATCCGAATCGGCGCGGGTATCGGCGTTGGCTTGTTCGCCCTGTTGTCGCTCTCTCAGGATATGTTCGGTGTGAATATCGGTATCGATAATCTGTTGTTTAATGCCCGCGACCTTGGCCTGAGCAGCCCGCACCCCGGTCGTATGTCACCACTCACGGCGTTGGGATTTCTGTTGTGTTCTGCCACCCTTATCAACCTGCATCGCCCCAAACAGAACAGGCTGACACTGACCCATATACAAATCACCCTGTTGGGCATGCTTGCCATAGTCGGAATCGGCATGAATATCTTTATGTACGATGTGCCGGCCTCTTATTCTCATCTGGCGTCCATTTCGCTGCTCACTGCCGTTTCTTTTTTGATGATGGCAACCGCCCTGTTACGTATGCTTGAAAAGCATCATGAACTGGATATCAATGTGCTGCTACATTCCGGTATTCAATTGATGTACCGGCTGAAATACCCGCAGAAATTCACCCTGATCAGTATCATCTTCATCCTCCCGCTGGCCATGTTGATGTGGGATGAACTGCGCATTCATGATCAGCGTATCGCTGATGCGAAGTTGAAAATCATCGGCATCGAGCATATCAAGGAAACCGAGAAACTGTCCAAATCCATCCCTGAACACCGTGGCATGAACAACGCCTATCTGGCCAACCCCAGCCTGTTCGCCACCACCCTGCATGACAAAACAGCAGAGGTGGATCGCCTGTTTGCCGAAAATGCCCGCATGGATCGCCAGCATGCCAGCATGATTGATGTGCCGGATGCGTGGGCCGACATTGAACAGCGCTGGCAGCAGATCAAAAACAAACCAGCCGATGCGCTGTTGTTGTGGCACTGGCATACCGAAATCGTCGCCCTGCTAAATAAACACCTGCGCGATATCGGACGACAAACGCGGCTCTCCTATGATGCTGATCCCGCTATTCACAACCAGCTTTCCCTGCAACTGGAAATCATGCCCGAGCTGCTGGAACAAATCGGACAACTGCGTGGTCAGGGGGTGGGTTTTCTGGCTCAAAAGTCCATCAACAAACAAAATCAAATTCATCTCACATCGACCGTCAGCAAGCTGAAACTGCTGCTATCGGAAGCTGCGCAATTGCTACAGGCAGAGAAAAACACGCCACCTCCGCAAAATTTGCGCCTGACGTTTGACAGCTTCACCGACAACTGCAATGCATTTATCGACACCACACAGCGCCAGTTAATTCATGCCAATACACTCACCATTACTGCCGAGGATTATTTTACCCTGGGCACGCATGCTATTTCACAGGGGCTGTCGTTAAGTCAGCGTAATATGGCGCATATTGAACAGCAACTTACACAACGTATCAATGCCAGCATCACAGCGCAGTACAATATCAAATTGATGACCATGGTCGTTGTACTATTGCTGATCTTTCTATTCGCAGCTTTCTACCGCTCGGTGATGAATACCATCACAGCGCTGGATCGCGTATCCGAACAGATGCGCCGTGGCGAAGACAAAACATCACTGGAAACGATCCCGGCCAGCGATGAAATGGGCGATATCGTTAGCTCATTTAATCGCATTGCCGACCAACTCGTTCAATCGAGCAAACATATGAGTGCTGTCGTCGATTATGCTGCTGAAGGCATTATCACCATTGATGCAGACGGCATCATCCAGACCTTCAACCCGTCTGCAGAACACATCTTCGGCTATCG
>CAZUVA010000127.1:2030-3909 GCA_964622755.1 uncultured Zetaproteobacteria bacterium | reverse complement strand
CAAGCTCCGGATCAATTATCATTATCCCCTGAAACCATGAAACAGATTAAAACGTGGGAAGATTTTTTCAACGACAGAAGTACAAATAAAACCGATTATAAGAAACAACTGGTCAGCCGTTACATCTATGAGCATTTGGTGCTCGGTCACCTGTATTTCACAACTGACGGGAATTCTGACAAGAAGGATCCTCAGTTCTTTCGCCTGGTGCGTTCTCGTACTGATTCCGGAAAGGACATTGAGGAAATTCCTTCTATACGCCCTTACGATGATCCTGGCGTAGATGTTTTTTATTACCGGTTGCGGCCATATACAGCTAGTATTGTCGATAAAAATCATATCACCTATGAATTGTCCGACAAGCGCATGGCGCGCTACAATGAAATCTTTTATTCAACCCCGGGTTATAAGGTAACAGAAGTCCCGGACTATAATCCGGCTGAATCCTCCAACTATTTCATGAGACACTTCCAGCGATTCGAAAAATTTCTGGGAATCATTAAGCCATTCACTCCTTTTGAAATCTTTGCCGCCATTCCCCCCAAAGCCCGCTACCAGTTTCTACTCGATGATGCCCGTTTCTTTATTAACGGTTTCATCAAAGGCCCTGTCTGCCGGGCACAAAGTGCATTGAGTTCCATTGAAGATCACTATTGGGTATTTTTCCTCAAGCCTGAAGACCCTCCGGGGCCATATACTCAGCATGGACTGGATTCTGAATTCCTCAAAAAATCCGATAAATACTTGCATCTTCCTACTGAACTGGGTGACACCAACCGCCTGTTTACTGCATGGATAAAATACTGGCCAAATGAACAGAAATATATGCAGGCCAAACTGGATTATTACTATTCTACAAACAAGGAAGGTCAGCATCTTCCGTTGCTTCCTATTGATAAAGCACTGGATGATTTTGTCTGGAACGGTGAGCGTAGCAATGGCACAAAAGACATGAATGCCGCGCTGACTGTATTCCGGCATTTTGACAGTGCTTCTGTCCATTACGGTTTACTCGGAGATGCACCTGAAACGGCATGGCTGCTCGATTACCCGGTGTTTGAACGCCTGCACTACCTGTTGGTGGCAGGATACAATGTTTTCGGCACGGTCGGGCATCAGGCATCCGCACGTCTGTATATGGATTTCCTGCGCATAGAAGCAGAAGATAATTTTCTCTTTTTTCTGCCTAAACCTGATCGACAAAGGCTTTATAAAGCATGGCACGACATCGACCGGAAAACCAACCCAAAACAACGGCAGGCAACCAAAAGGTGGCTTGCGCAGGATACGGTAACCGGCTACCAAACCAACCCGGAAAACGCACTGTATAATCATCCAAAACATGAGCTTTTCAGCTTACTCGAAGCGCATGCTGCTTCAAAGCAAGTAAACTATTTAACGAATATCTGTAACCGCAGTGACTGTTCGGCAGTCGATCGCGAAATGCAGAAACTGGGCCAGCTACTGAAAGGGAAAATTCTGCAAATATTCCCTGAAGTCTCATATGTCAGAATAGGAGACAAAGCCTATACATTGATACATAACAAATCATACAGAACAGACACCTTTGCAAAAGAAATAAACGATCGCTCGGATGAGGACATGAAAGATGATACACTGACTGTTCTAAAAGGGCTGGCTGGTTCATATCCCAACTTTTTCTTCCAGGTTACCCCGGATAACGTAGAAACATTTGTCACTGCCTGTACCAAGATAAGGAGCCGAGAAGATTACGAGCGCATGGTGAACACGTATGGCATACGCCGAACGAACAAAGACTTCTGGAAGGTATCAGACTGGTTTCAGGCAGTACACGCTCGGGCACAGCCTGTTGAAGCAGGCATACTGGACTTGAGTCGTTATAAAGACCGCTAAAACC
>CAZUVA010000127.1:0-1930 GCA_964622755.1 uncultured Zetaproteobacteria bacterium | reverse complement strand
TTTGTATCACATCATGGATGATACTGAACAGATTCTTCTCTGACAGCCCGGAAAAATTCAATCGCGTGATCTTTGGGAACATCCGGTGTAATTCCATGACCAAGATTGAATACATGGCCATTGCCATGGCCGAAACGTGCCAGGATATCTTTTACCTCGGCACGGATTCGTTCCGGATTGGCGTACAACATGGCCGGATCCATATTGCCCTGCAAGGCCACGCGATCACCGATTCGTGCTTTCGCTGCATCAATATCAATCGTCCAGTCCAGCCCCACCACATCACAACCGGTATCTGCAATCGCCTCAAGCCAGCCCATGCCACCCTTGGTATACAGAATCACCGGCACCTTGCGGCCTTCATGTTCACGCGTTAGCTGATCCATAATGCGCTGCATATAATTCAGGGAAAACTCGCCATAATCACGCGTGGTCAGAATGCCGCCCCAGGTATCAAATATCTGCAACGCCTGCGCCCCATTGGCAATCTGACCATTCAAATACGCAGCCACAGAATCCGCCAACTTCTCCAGCATCAGATGCAGCGTTTCCGGCTCATTGAACATCATACCCTTGATCTTCGAGTAAGTTTTAGAGCTACCGCCCTCCACCATATACGTGGCCAGCGTCCACGGGCTGCCGGTAAAACCAATCAACGGCACACGGCCATTCAAATCCCGGCGAATGGTGCGCATGGCATCCATGACATAACCGAGTTCCCGAGTCGGATCATCCAACACAGGCAGTTTTTCCACATCGGCCCGATTGCGAACCGGATCGGAGAACTTCGGCCCTTCACCGGCGCCAAAACTCAAATCCATACCCATCGCTTCCGGCACCACCAGAATATCGGAAAACAGAATAGCTGCATCGGCATCGAGAATATCAATCGGCTGCAAGGCCACTTCGGAGCACAGCTCAGGTGAACGACACAGATTCAGAAAACCGCCGGCCTTCTCGCGCGTCGCACGGTATTCCGGAAGATAACGCCCGGCCTGACGCATCATCCATACCGGTGTGCGCTCGACATCCTGGCGCAAACATGCCCGCAAAAATAAATCATTCTTCAATTCAGTCATTCTTATATTCCTTTAACCACAAAGACACAGAGGCACAAAGTATACATTCATAAATCTTTGTGTCTTCGTGCCTTCGTGATAAATAAATTATTATATCAGTCCCAGATATAACCTTCCCCTGGTGAAGATGCCGATGCAAATGCGCGTTTGGGCATACGGCCGGCCAGATGCGCTGTGCGCCCTGCCCTAACCGCATCACGCATGGCCTGCGCCATCAGACATTCATCTTTTGCTTCTGCAATGGCGGTGTTGATCAACACCGCATCAGCGCCCAGCTCCATCGCTTTGGCCGCATCGGAGGCTGTACCAATACCGGCGTCAACCACAATAGGCACATTGGCGCGCTGTTTAATGACGCGAATATTAAACGGGTTAGCCAACCCTCTGCCCGAGCCGATCGGGTTTCCCAGTGGCATCACGGCTGCACAACCGATTTCCTCCAACTGACGTGCTACAATAGGGTCATCATTAGTGTATGCCATCACTTCAAAACCTTCAGCAACCAGCGTCTCCGCCGCCTTGATGGTTTCCAGCACATTGGGATACAGCGTCTCAGTATCTCCCAACACTTCCAGCTTGACCAAATTCCAGCCGCCGGCCTCTCGCGCCAGCCTGAGTGTGCGCACAGCATCTTCAGCATTAAAACACCCGGCTGTATTCGGTAAAATGGTGTATTTTTTCGGATCGATATAATCAAGCAGATTTTCCTTGCCCGGATCAGTGATATTCACGCGCCGGATAGCAACGGTAATCATCTCAGCCTCTGATGCTTCGGTAGCATCCCGGGTGGTCTGGAAATCCTTATACTTCCCTGAACCGACAATCAGGCGCGAAGTAAACTCATGCGTTCC
>CAZUVA010000126.1:0-3981 GCA_964622755.1 uncultured Zetaproteobacteria bacterium | reverse complement strand
CCGAGGCAGTGGATGTTGAGGTCGATCTGTCCCGAGGCCTGCCGTGCTGGACGCTGGTTGGATTGGGCGAAGCAGCTGTGCGTGAGGCACGCGACCGGGTACGTGCGGCAGTTGTTAATTCCGGATTTGAATTCCCACTACGCCGAATCACAGTCAATCTGGCTCCGGCTGATAAACGCAAAGATGGTTCCCATTTCGATCTACCCATCGCCATCGGGCTACTGATGGCATCCGGTCAGATCGATGTGGAAAAAAATAGCGAAAAACAACTGCATTTATCGGCTGAGAAAAACACCAATATCAAGATAAAGCTGCCTTTTTTGATTGGAGAACTAGCGCTGGATGGGAGACTTAATCCTGTCAATGGCGTGCTGCCGCTGGTGTTGTTTGCGCGCTCCAATGGATTTACTGAAATTATTGTGCCCAAAGAAAATGTAGCAGAAGCTGCCGCAGTTCAGGGGCTGAATGTATTCCCTGCTGAACATTTACTGGCCGTGGCTTGCCACCTGAACGGTAGCCAGCCGCTTGATGCTGCAGAAATAACGGATTTGGTAGATTCACTCCCCGAAAACACGCTGGACATGGCGGATATCCGGGGCCAGCAACAGGCTAGGCGCGTGCTGGAAATCGCCGCCAGCGGTTCACATCATTTGCTGATGACAGGATCTCCGGGCGTGGGTAAGAGCATGCTGGCGCAACGATTGCCGGGCATTATGCCGCCGCTCGGTATGGAACAGGCGCTGGAAGTGACGCGTATTTACAGTATTTCCGGCGACACATCCCGTCCGGCCATGAGCCTGCAACCACCGATCAGGCAACCGCATCATTCCGCTTCCGATGTCGCCATTATCGGCGGCGGCAGTCATCCGAAACCAGGAGAAATTTCCAAGGCTGACCACGGCATTTTGTTTTTGGACGAACTGCCGGAGCACAAACGCGTGGTGCTTGAAACACTGCGCCAGCCACTTGAAGATGGACGCGTTTGCATATCCCGCGCTGCCGATTCTGCCGAGTTTCCGGCTCGTTTCCAGCTGATTGCTGCCATGAATCCGTGTCCTTGCGGTTATCTCGGCCATCCAACCAAAGCATGCCGCTGTTCGCCTTCACAGGTGCGACGTTATATCGGTCGCATTTCAGGCCCATTGCTGGATCGTTTTGATTTGAGAATCCATGTGCCGCCGGTTGAGCGCGAAGAACTGGCGCGTATGCAGGCCGGCGAATCTTCCGTCACGATTGCCAAACGCGTGCTGGCCGCCCGCAACATTCAATACGCCAGGCTCGGTGAAGGGCGGGTGAATGCCCGCATGAGCACTGAAGAAATTGAGCGTTATGCCAGACCGGATGCGGAGGGTGCAAAACTACTTGATACTGCCATGAACCGCTTTTCACTTTCCGCCCGCAGCTATCATCGTATTCTCAAAGTGGCACGCACCATTGCCGATCTTGCTACCTCAGATACCGTGCAGACCGGACACATCGCCGAAGCACTGCAATATCGCGGTGAAGATATCCTTGAAACTATGTCCAGTCAGCGATTTTAAAATTCAGGTTTCCGCTCATGTAAAATGAACGTTATTGAGGGATTGTTCCGTCCGCGTTGCAAATTGACATAGACCCTGTCTCCAGCGACCAGTACACCGCTGATACGTGAGACAGGGTGACGCACTATTTCATGCAAACTTCGGCCATCCCATGCCCAGAGGATGGATGGGCTGGCTTTATCGGTGATCCACAACCATTGCCGTGCTTCATCCCAGGCCAAATCCGTCGGATTGCGTAATTCCTCTCGTTGCAGCCAGGTTTCCAACTGCGGTTGATCATTTCGATCATCAAACCTGAGAATTTTTCCCGAGCCTGATTCAGCAAGTAAAAACGAACCATCCCGCATACGTTCAATATCAGCAATGGATGCAAATGATGCAGCTCCGAATTTATGCCCCATTTTTACAGCATCTTCAGGAACAACGTTTAACCATCCTTTTTCACTATGCAGCACACTCAACTGACGAGCCCTAATATTCAGCCGGTACAGATTACCGCCTGCGGTCGCGTCAGCCAGATAGGCAAAGT
The DNA here is from genome assembly GCA_964622755.1 of uncultured Zetaproteobacteria bacterium. Lineage (GTDB taxonomy): Bacteria > Pseudomonadota > Zetaproteobacteria > Mariprofundales > Mariprofundaceae > Mariprofundus. Next base: position 1,911 of record CAZUVA010000126.1, on the reverse strand, counting down.
GGTGATCAGCAGAAAATGCTATGGCCCGATGGGAAAAACGACCGGCAAACCGGAATGGTGCAATCCCGGGGTTTGTGCTCTCCCGTGTCACCGGATTCACGCGTTGGTTATCAGGGAAATGATCTGGCTGAACCATCCGCCAGATGCCTCCCTGATCACTGCCCTCTGCAATCCACAGGGAACCATCCGGGGCAATGCGTAATCCGCTGACATTGCGCAGCCCCTGAACCAACACATGCGTTCGTCCGCTTTCAATATTCAATGCCGCCACTCCGGACAAAGGAGAATATTCACTGATTTCACTGCCAAAATAGAGCCAGCGGCTATCCGGCGATAAAACAATCTGATTGGGCATAAGCTGCTTCCACGCCCCCAGTGAATGATAAATCCAGCCTGGCGCAATCACCAAGCCTGTCCCGTTAATCTGACAGCCAACCAATACAAATAATATGACAAGAAATGCAGACAGATATTTCATTGCTTCAATGTGTACCGTTATTGTCTTCCAGACAAGTGCCTGAAATAAATATCAGAAAAATAAGTTCATGCAAAAGATTATATAATTGATATTAACTATCTATTTTTACTTAGCTATTTCATAGAAATATATTCGTGTGGAACAAGCTTATAAAACTCTGGCGAGCTGTATGCCAAGCCATGTGAGTAGCAGGCAGGCAACCACCTGCCCCATGATATTGCCGAAGGCCAGTGAAAAAGCGCCTTCCTGTAACAACCTGATTGATTCAAGCGAATAGGTTGAGAAGGTGGTAAATGCACCTAGAAAACCAACGGTGATAGCCAACCTGACCAGTTCGCTGGCTGTTGAACGTTCAATCAACCAGACAAACAGAAAACCAAGCAAGAAACTACCCAGGGCATTCACCGTGAATGTGCCCCATGGAAAAGCGCCACCAGCCATTTTTTGTACACCGGATGCAACGAGCCAGCGCATGACAGCACCTGCTGCCCCCCCGATTGCCACTGCTGCAAGCTGTCGAATCATGATGTTTCCCTCATTCTGGCCCTGCGTTCATCCAGCCAGTCCATGCGCTCCTTAAGCGAGCGTTCAAAACCGCGTCCGTTGGGTGAATACAATGGTTCCAACTCTACACCATCGGGGAAATGCTGTTGTTCGACAACGGCATCCTTGCTGTTGTGCGCATACTGATACCCGGCACCATGGCCCAACTGTTTCATCAGTCTGGTCGGAGCATTACGCAGATGCATGGGCACCTCGCTTTGTTGTGTCTGTCTGGCCAGTTTGCGTGCGGCTTTCTCAGCCACATATGCCGCATTGCTTTTGGCCGCCAGAGCCAGATAAATGACCGCCTCAAACAAGCCCTGCTCTCCTTCCGGTGAACCGAGAATTTCATACATACGGTGCGCATCCAGCGCTACATTCAATGCTTTCGGATCAGCCAACCCGATATCTTCTGTCGCCATTCTGATCAGGCGTCGGGCAATATATAGCGGTTGCTCACCTGCCTCCAGCATACGCGCCAGCCAATACAATGTTGCATCGACATCTGAATCCCGAATGCACTTATGTAAGGCCGAAATCAGATCATAATGGCTATCACCATCGCGATCATAACGCGCCGCCCGTCGAAAACTTTGGGCCAGTGCATCATTCTTTGTCCAACATCGCTGCGCATCCGTTTCAAATAATGATTCCAGTGCATTCAGGCCATATCGGGCATCGCCATCAGCGCTTGCAGCCAACTCTTTCAAGGCATCGGATTCGATATCAAAAGCAGGTGATAATTGTTGCAGATACCGACAGGAACGCGCCAGAATCGAGGTGATATCCTTTGTTTCCAATGCCTTGAGAACAACCACACGACAACGAGACAACAACGCATTATTCAATGAAAACGAGGGGTTTTCAGTCGTAGCTCCAACCAGAACGAG
>CAZUVA010000125.1:0-4013 GCA_964622755.1 uncultured Zetaproteobacteria bacterium | reverse complement strand
TTGCCTACATTGCCTTATAAAATTTATAGTTTTGCTTCTTGATTATTTCTTTATCGGGCATAGGAAAAAACAGACTGTTTTTGCCACAAGACAGCCAGAATCCGTGTCTGATTTTGGTATAGGGAATTTTCTCCATTTCACTATTTAAACTAATACCCTTGGTCTCTTTATCAGTGCTTTCAAGCTCCAGGATGGAGTCTCTGAGCTTTGCGGGATGAACGAAAGGAAAAGGAGGAGACATGAAAGGTCTTGTTTCAAATTCTTCAAGAAACTGTTTGATAGGTAATTCAACTTGCGTAAAAAACAACTTGGGAACCCATTTACTGTGACTGGGATTGGTAATAAATCGGGCATATTCCCCGGCATTAAGTTTGGTCATGGATAACACAGTCGTAGGACAAATCTGGGCATAGGTTCTTATCAAACCGGGCTGATGTGATTTGTCATGCTTCCCCTGCTCTAATTCCAATGTTTGCCCGTCACTGGTTACCAGATAAAGACTCTTCACAGCATCCAAATCAACGTGCTCAAGCACCCGGTATGAACTTATGAATTTTGTTGCTTTTGGTCGCCCGTCTTCATGAGGAATCAAGTCTGCGAATCCTTCTTCTATTTTAAAAAAGTCGTGCCGAAAGTCAGCATCAACTTCAGTGAAGAGAACCTTTCCCTCATAATGACGTGATGTTCCAACCAGAAAGTGTTTTCCGAATTGTTCCGGGGTCAGCTGTGAAGCCACCAGTGAATTGTTGGGATAGAGAATCTGATACAATCGTTTTTGATATTCCATGGTATTCCTCTCAAACTATAAGCGGGATAGGTTATGATATTCTTTCACAATGGTATTGTGCAATACTGAAGTGATTCAGGATAAATTCATACATATTGATAACTGGATAAAACCCAGCCAGCCTGTCTTGCTCTCTCAATATCATCAGGAAAATCGACATCGAACCCGACTGCCAATTGTTCAACAGCCAAACGTTGATGCTGAATGTTCTCAACTGTCTTGCGCAACACCTGATCGGAAGACCATACCACATCAGTAAAAATCGACAGCGCACGACTCATGGCCACGAGATCATAGCCGCCATCTTCAACCGGACCGAGCACCACATCGGCATGTTCCAGGCCATGCGCCGCTGCAACAAGGCGGGATTCCGGCATGTGCGGAGAATCCGTGCCCAATAATAAAACTGCGCGGACACCATCAGCAAATGCTTCTCCGATCTGCCTGTTCATTCGATCACCCAGATCACCCTCACCCTGAACCGTCAGCGGCAGACCAAATCCGATAAAAAAATCATGGCCGGGATCATCAGCTGCAATCACAACATCATTGAACAAGCATGTTGCCCTTTGAATCACGGTGGTGGCCATAGCTACATGCAATTCGGCTGCCTGTTCTGCTGAGTAGTGAGGCATCAAACGCGTTTTCACCGCACCAGGAACCGGAGCCTTGCACATGACAATGACCCGGATGCCCTCGATTTCGATCCTCTCAATGCGCATCAACGCGCCTCCCGGTACATATGCGACAGTTTATCGGCTGATATACCAAGCCAATACAACAACCGCAGCTTCCACATCAGCCATACAGTCGCCACGATGCCATGCTGTTCCCAGCGCCGACTACTCGTTATCACTGTTGCTCTCAAACAGGCAATGCACCCCAACCTTTTCAAGCGCCTGGAGAACTCAATATCCTCCATTAACGGTTGGTTCGGGAAACCTCCCATCTGCTCAAAAACAGAACGGCGGACAAACTGGCACTGATCCCCTGTGCTGATGCCGGTCAAACGGGAACGCACATTAATAAACCACTCGATGATGCGGAAGGCGACAGCATTCCCGGACAAACGTACGTCAAACCTCCCGCCTGCATAAGAGCTATCTCCCATGGCTTCACAGATAGCTAATATATCACTGGAATTAATAATTGTATCACCGTGAATAAAAAGAAGAATATCGCTAATACAAGCTTCTGAACCGGCATTCATCTGGGTTGCCCTTCCGGGCTCCGACTGACGCCAGCTAATGTTTGAATTTTCTAGCAGCCGGCGGCTGTCATCACAGGAGCCGCCATCAACAATCATCAACTCGTCCGCACCAACAGATTGCATCCGTTCGATCAACTCCGGCAGCACAGCCGCCTCATTGAAAACCGGTATGATGACTGCAATGGATAGTTTACGCTTCAATACGGTTCACGTTGAAGTACGGTTTTATGTTGCAATACGGATCGGTACCCAGCCACTACCGGGCTGACGAAAATTAGTTACCTGCCCTCGCCACACCCGCCCGGCCAGCGCAATCAGTTTTTCGCCATGCATGAATAGACGGATATCCAGTTTCATCCGGTTTCTTTCCCCATCATCCCCTTCCACATCAATTTGGGAAGCCGGAACCAGCTGTTGCATGATCGTATCTGCGACAGCCATTGCTTCATAACGTTTGCGACTCATAGCTTTACCCAATAGAACACCCTTGCCACCATGGCGGGCAGCAGGTTTGAATACCCATTGCTTGCGCTCAGCCCACGCCTGCTCTATATCAAATTCGGATAACTGATGCGTTTCAGGTGTAACCGAACGAATCTGCTCAACCACCTGATGATCCACACATGTTTCCAGCAACCCTTCTCGCCACCAGTCCACCATGCGCGATTTATCCCCGATCAGGGCATAGCTGCGAGGATGCGGGTTAATCGAGACCTGCCCTTTTTCGTAGGCTTGCCGGATATGGCTTATATCATCGCCCTCCAGATAAAAGTCGGTATGCCTGTTATAGATGACATCAATCCGCACACCATCGCAAACAAGCCCGTCATCCATTAACTGCAACTGCTCGGGGCTGACCACACATACCTGCCTGCCGTTTTTTCTTAACAATTCACCATAAGCAAGCATCTCCGGATACATAAACTGGCCTGTTACATTTTCATCCATAATGGCAATCGTCGCCCACTCGGCATGAAACATTTCAACCAATCGCTGCTCAAGATGTCCATGTAACTCAGGAATGTCAGGTTGCGGTATCCAGCGCCGTTCCCCGATATACAAGCCACCGGCATTGTTGTTGATTTCGATCAGTTTAGGCCCATCCGGGGTCAGGTGGAAATCAAACCCCATTAACACGCTCGGCCATTCGGCCTTAATATGTGCTGCCATGGGTAAATATGCAGAAAGCTGCGAAAGATAAGTCGCATTATCCTTGAGTCGAAACACCGTACGCGAAAAACGTAGCATGGTATCAAACTCAGAACGGGAAACAGATACGGGGATTTCGCTGGCCAGTGAAGTCGTCATGCCCGAATACTATCGGAAACCCGATCGTTTCGCCTTTATTCGCTCCAAAATGAACGATGGTGCAAAGCTCTCAATCATTCGCAATACCAGACTAATCGCCTGCCGATATGAAAAGCTGGAAAATACCTGTAGCGACACCCTTGCAACAATACTGTATGCAGCTGTCTGCGTAAGCGTTAAAGTGTGTCATTGCTAGCCTGAGCTGGCATAGGGAGAAAAAAGAATGGCCGAGACCGCACAAATCATGACGTGGATGAAGCACAACCCGTTATTCATCACCTTGGCGGAACAGGCCATGGCCGATCTTGCATCACATGCATGTTTGAAGATATTCAATCCGGGCCAGATTCTGATCGAGGAGAATGGGGATAACGATGCGCTTTTCCTGCTTACAAAGGGAGAGGTGAAAATTTCCATCAACGGCACCGAAGTTGCCACCCAGCAGGCCGGTGAAACCATTGGCGAAATATCCATGTCGAAAATCAGCCCGCCGGTTGCCTGCGTTATTGCCGCAGATGATGTTGAAGCCGTCTCATTCCCAGTCGATATCATTGATGCCTGCTGTACGAAATATCCGGACTTTGCCCTGTGTCTGCGTGCAACTGGCCTGCAGAAAGTTTACGGCAGATGATAATGGCCTGTGCCACCCGAACCCTTCATTCCCTGTAATATGGTATCAAACATGGCATCAGAATCATTGTAATTGAT
>CAZUVA010000124.1:0-4025 GCA_964622755.1 uncultured Zetaproteobacteria bacterium | reverse complement strand
CGATGGCATCCATACAGATGAATTGATCGCAGCTCCTTTTGAAGCAGGGGCCGCAAGCAGGATTTGATTCGATATGCCAGTGTAGATCTCCTTGTGTTTCAGCCTTCTCAGTAAAAGGAGCAGAGCGCCATGATGCCGATGGACCCCAGAAAGTTATCGTCGGAATGCTCAGCGCTGCTGCCAGGTGCAACATTCCGGTATCTGCACCGACCACAGCACGCGTCCCTTTCAAGAGCGTGCACAATGCTGACATATTCAGGCGCTCGGGCAAGGCGAAGCCATTACACTGTTCAGCCAATCTGTCCGCCAGTGCTTTTTCATCCGGGTTTCCCCAGCTAAATACCGGCATTTTTCCGGAAGCAATCAGATTATCGGCTATAACCAGCCAGCTACGCTCAGGGAGTTTTTTGGTTTTCCAACCCCCGGCTGTGTGCAGAACCACATACGGCTTGTTTGCCAGTTCCAAACGCGACAGCAGGTTTGCAGCCATTCTGATTCCGGTTTGCGCGATGTCTATGCTAGGGGGCCTGTATGCAAGAGGCGATGCGGGTGTTTGTCCGGGATGAGGGACAAAAGGAGCCATGGCTACCCGTCGATATTGTTGCACCACATGTTTTTCATCGCGATGAAATGTTACCGGTTGCGTCAACCATGCGCTGATTTTTTCTCTAAGCTGCTCTTTATCAATACCGTAAACAGGACTCCCGACAGCTCGGGCCAACAGCGCGGATTTCAGCAATCCCTGCAAATCCAGGATAGCATCGAACCCTGTATTTTTCAGTTGCCGAATAGCTTGCCATGCAGAAGCGAGTGGCTGTTTACCTTTCATTGCAACAATATGTACAACAACGCTGTGCGGGAAAATTTCACTGACAAATGCATATCGTGCATCCACCAGCCAATGCACTTCGGCTACTTCTGGTCGGGATAATAAATCATCGAGCGCTGGTAGTGCATGGATGATATCTCCGAATGCCGAGAGTTTAACAATCAGAATTTTCATGAATGGTTTGTTTCCTCGCCTAACATCGCGAGGCAGGCATCCAACAGCATCGTCGGGTTGATATTGGCCATACAGGGATGCCCCGGAACTACGCATTCCCGTTTCAGGCAAGGGCTGCAATCGGCCGGTTGATAGAGAACCCGCACATGTGGACCACTGGGGGAGGTACGCTCCGGATCGGTGGCACCAAATGGCGTTACGGTGGGGATTCCTAATCCTGCTGCAACATGCATAAGCCCCGAATCGTTACATAACATCAAACGGCTTCCTGCAATCAGTTGCAGTGCTTCCGCCAGACTGGTTTTGCCGGCGGCATTCCAGCGCGGGGTTGCAATATCCTCCAGAATGATTTTGCCGATTTCATCATCTTCAGGCATACCCAGAATGATCGGTTGCCAGCCCGATTCAGCCAACCGTTGCACAACGGTGTTGTAGCCTTTGGCCGGATAACATTTGGCGCCGCCGAATTGAGCGCCGGGGGCGATACAAATGACCTGTTGTGGGTTCAGTCCATGTTGTTGCATGGATTCATGAGCGGCCACTTTGGCTTGATCAGGAATGCAAAGCCGGACCTCGGTTTGTGCTGCGGGAATATCCAGTTGAGTGGGAATGTCCAGATAAAAACGACGATGGTGTTCATTTTCCAACTTGATTCGGTGGGGTAGTGACCTGCTTAACAGTAGTCTGCGCCACTGGCCACGATAGCCAATCAGCTGCCTGATTCCAGCCTGGCGACACTGCAGAGCGGAGCGGAAACTATTGGGAAACAGAAATGCCATATCAGCTCTGGGAATCAATTTTTCATATACTGCTCCGGGTAAATCCAGATACGGCAGCAGGTCATTCAGCCAGGGTCTGCCGCACACAGAAATTTGTTCAGTGTGACGATGCCTGATGTGGTATTCGCAGATAGCACGCATAGCCGGTTGAGCCATAATTACATCCCCGATCCAGTTGGGTGGCATCAACAGCAGGTGTGAAATAGTCTTCATGTTGTCTTCTTTATGTTGTTATCCATTGGGGCACAGACAAATATATGTTGCTCACGTTTGCAAAATGGAAGATGGATGGTGCGTGCTTTTCGAACAATTTCATCTTCGATATTGAAATGGCGCGCCAGTGTGCGACAAATACCTGTCCGGGTATAATAATAGGGACGGGTTTTAGAGCACAGGGAGGGGAATATACACAGAGCCATGTAATGCAACCGTGCTTCAAGCTGGCTATGTGTACGGATTGCCAGAATTAATTTACCTCCCGGTTTCAACAACCGTTCGATTTCATTGATGACCAGTTCGGGGTTCAGCGTATGGGGGATCATATTCAGACAAACGATCAGGTCGTAACTGGCTTCAGGTTTAGGGATATTTTCTGCTGCTGCTGTCAGATATTCGCCTTCCTCAGGTAATTTACCCGGGAACATGCGTCTGAAATCATCGGCCATCGGGTCGAGATAGGTTTTGTGCTGTTGAGGTAACAGGCGGGAGATGCAAATCGGGCCGCAACCGATTTCCAGAACAGCACTATCTTCGGGGTATTGTTTGGCATAACGTTGCAGTAACGACAGTAATGATCGCTCAACCCGCTCCCGTTCCAAACTCAGGCTTTTATTTTGCCATGCCTGCAATGATAGTTTCTGGGATGCCAGCCAACGAATATTGGGTACGGGCCTGTGTTTACTCATACCTGTTCCTGATTGTTCCGGTTTTGTTCATCCCGTCCTTGTTTATCCTGCTCTTTTTCGTCCAGATATAACCAGCGACGGTGAATCCACAACCATAGTTCCGGACGTTGGTGAATCATAGACGCAAAGCTATTGCAAATCACCTGCATGGTTTCTACTTCATCTGTTAGCTGTTTATCGACAGGTATAGGGCGAAATTTCAGTCGAAAGTGAAAACCTTTTCCGATACGGTGCAATTCAACACCTATCACAGGCGTATGATATTTGTTGGTGAATATGGCTGGCATGGTGGTGGTAAGCCCCTCATGACCCAGGAATGGAACCGGGGTTCCATTGGACAGGTGCTGATCGACCATAACGGCAACACAATGGTTGTTTTTCAGGGCTCTGGGTATCCAGCGCAGCCCGGTATCTCTGGCTCGTAAAGTAGCACCAAAACGACTGCGCGCCTGCAGTACGAAATGATCCAGTGCGGGCTGGCGCACAGTGCGATATATGACCTCTGTATGGTGTCCGAGCATTGACATGCAAAGGGCGCCTAGCTCCCAATTACTATGATGGCATGCTGTTAATACAACACCTTTACCCAGTGATTCAGCTTGCAATAAAGCCTGTTCGTTTTCTATTTCAATGCGCGAAAAAAGGAATGTTTTGGAGCGCAAATAAACATGGGGTAATTCAAAAGAGGTGCGCCCCAGTTCAGCAAAGGACTCCCGGCTAATTTTGCGTTTCCATGTATCCGATTGATTCGGGTACACACGAGTGAGATTGCGCATGGCAATCTGGCGATGGCGGGCATCCAGATAATAAACCATACGGCCAAGGCCGGCACCGAATGCACCCAACAGCCGCACTGGAATCAGACGCAATATAGTGAATAACAGTCTAACGGCAAAAGAAGCCATCATGGCGTAAATGTTTATGTGACTAAGTTTTTAGCCTCATCAATCAGCATAACCGGGATATCGTCCCGAATCGGGTATTCGAGTTGGCATGCATCGCACACGAGGCCGCTTTTGTTATCATTGTAATGGATGTCCCCTTTGCATTTGGGGCAGGCGAGAATTTCCATCAACGCTTTATCGATCATATCCAACTCCAGGGTGGTTCAATTACAAAGTCAAAATATTTTCACCGCAGAGTTACGCAAAGGAAAGACAAAATCATTGAATAGGATTCATTCGATTAAATGGTTATCTCTGTGTAGCTCTGCGGTGAAAATATTTTGACTTTAGAGCTTGCTAATCGAGCAAGGCTAGCCCCATGCGGGAAAGTGCTCAAATAAAAATGCGGCCCGTTGCCGGACCGCATTTATGTCTACAAGGAGAATCGTCCTGT
>CAZUVA010000123.1:0-4053 GCA_964622755.1 uncultured Zetaproteobacteria bacterium | reverse complement strand
GCCTTTGAATGAACGAGTGGAGCATATAGTGGGCAACGACAAAAAAAAGAACGACACATTCGATTATCGGCCAACCGTTTTCCTGCCGAAAACCGACTTTCCAATGCGTGGGAATTTACCTAATAATGAGCCGAAACGACTGGCGCAGTGGGAAGAGAACAATCTCTATACCCGGATTCGTGAGGCGCGCAAAGATGCGCCCAGATTCGTACTACATGATGGCCCACCCTATGCCAACGGCAGCATCCATATTGGCCATGCCGTCAATAAAGTATTAAAGGATATCGTCATACGCTCACGCACCATGATGGGTTTCGATGCGCCCTACGTACCGGGCTGGGATTGTCACGGCCTACCGATTGAATTGAAGGTCGAAGAAAAGTTCAAAAAGAAGAAGCGTAAAAAAGAAAATATTACAGACTCTGAATTCCGCAGTGAATGCCGCGACTATGCCAAAAGCCAGATTGATGTGCAGCGCGAAGAATTCAAACGCCTCGGCATTACCGGAGACTGGGAACATCCGTATGTGACCATGGATTACCATTTCGAAGCCAATACAGTACGCGAAATCGGTAAGTTTCTCGCCAATGGGGGCCTGTATAAAGGAGCCAAGCCGGTGCACTGGTGCGTCTCCTGCGCCACCGCGCTGGCTGAGGCTGAAGTGGAATATGATGATCATACCTCCCATTCCATCTATGTAAAATTCAATGCCGGTGAAGATTTGACTGATATCGCTGCCGAATTGTCCGGGGATGTATCCATCGTCATCTGGACCACCACGCCGTGGACGATTCCTGCCAATCTGGCTGTGTCGGTCGGCCCTAATATCGAATACGCAGCAGTCAAAATAACCAGCACAGTCGACAATGCCAATCTGACAGCCGGTGAAACCCTGATTCTGGCCGAAGATTTGAAAGACGGCGTGTTGGATGCCATCGGCGCGCAAGGTGAAGTGATCGCCCATTTCAAGGGCAGCGCCCTGGATAATCGCATTTTCCGTCATCCCTATCTGGATCAGGATGCACCGATTCTGGTCGGCGATCATGTCACACTGGAAGCAGGCACCGGCTCGGTGCATACCGCCCCCGGCCATGGTCAGGAAGATTATGAAATCGGCATGAAATACGGTCTTGAAGCCTTCAATCCGGTCGGTGATACCGGTGTCTTTGAAGCTGGCACACCGGTGGTTGAAGGTCGTCATGTTTATCAGGCCAATGCCATCATGGTCGAGCATCTCCAAAACTGCGGCGCGCTGCTGGAAACCAGCCAGATCAAACATTCTTATCCGCACTGCTGGCGCTGCCATAAACCGCTGATTTTCCGCGCCACGCCGCAATGGTTCATCTCCATGGACAATAACAACCTTCGCGACAAGGCATTGGCCGAAATCAAAAAAACCGTCTGGACGCCGGAATGGGGCGAGAACCGTATCCGCGCCATGGTCGAGCAACGGCCTGACTGGTGCGTATCGCGCCAGCGCAACTGGGGCGTACCAATCACAGTCATCCGTTGTGCCTGTGGATCGCATAAAGTCACTTCGCCTGAAGTGGTGGAAGGTATCGCCAAACAGGTGGAAGAAAACGGCGCCGATGTCTGGTTTGCCAAAGATGTCTCCGACTTCCTGCCGGAAGGTGCAACCTGCCCGGATTGCGGCGCCACAAATAGCGACGGAGCAGATTTTGAAAAAGAAACTGATATCCTCGATGTCTGGTTCGATTCGGGCAGCACCCACGCCTGTGTACTGGAACAACGCGATGATCTGAGCAGCCCCGCCGATCTCTATCTGGAAGGATCAGATCAGCATCGCGGCTGGTTCCAGTCCTCCCTGCTGGAAAGCGTTGGAACACGCGGTGTTGCACCATTCAAAGGTGTGCTAACGCATGGCTTTGTAGTCGATAAAAATGGTAACAAGATGTCCAAATCAAAGGGTAATGTGATTGCGCCGCAAAAAATCATCCAGCAAATGGGCGCTGACATCCTGCGCCTGTGGATTGCATCTTCCGATTACTCGGCGGACATTCGCATCTCCGATGAAATCGTTAAGCAACTGGCCGATGCCTATCGCCGCATCCGCAATACGATTCGATTCCTGCTTGGCAACCTGAACGGATTCGATCCTGAATGTAATGCTGTCCCGTTGGCTGATCGTACGCCGCTGGATCAATGGGCCATGCATCGTCTGTCACGACTGGAAAGCCATGTGCATAGCTGCAACGAAACCTACCAGTTTCACCGTATCCATCAGGAGATTCACAACTTCTGCTCAGTCGATCTGGGCGGCTTCTACCTCGATATCATCAAGGATCGTCTTTATTGCGACGGAGCAGACTCCGCGCGCCGCGCTTCGGCACGCGCCACTGTCTATGATCTGGCCGATACCCTGATTCGCCTGATTGCACCAATCCTGCCCTTTACCGCTGAAGAAGCATGGGAACATCTGCCCGGATCGGACGAAAACTCCATCCATTTGCAAACCTTTCGCCCGGTGGCTGATATTAGTATTGATGAAGATGCATGGGCATCCTTCTTTGCCATTCGGGAACAGGTCAATGCAGCCTTCGATGAAGCCAAAAAAGATAAAGTGGTCGGTTCCTCCATTGCAGCCACCATCACAGTGCCAAATCTGGACGGATCATTTGCCGAATCACTGGAGGAAAGCTGGGAACAACTGTTCATCGTCGCCAGGGTAGAATCCGGTAATGCCATCTCCATCAAAGCTGCAGATGGCGTGAAATGCCCGCGCTGCTGGAATTTTGGTGAAGCGGCTCACTCCGATCACGAAGTTCACAATAAATTGTGCCCGCGCTGCTTTGATGTGGTCGTGCGCTAACAGTGAAGTCTTATGGATTGCGCCCAGGCAAATGTCGTGGCAGAAATGTTCGATATGGAGAGCCTTTCGGGGACTGAATTCAACCGTTTCCCGAATCGTAAAAGGGGTTTAGCCATGCGCGTTCAATCTCATTACTATCAAGGCTGAATGGAAAGCTCAGCGCAACTTATTTGGGGAATGGTGTTCGGAGCAATCGGCCTCGGATTCTTTGTCTATGGAAAAAAACAAAAGGCAGCCGTTCCCCTGATGGTCGGCATTGCCCTGTTTATCTTTCCGTATTTTATATCGAATGTATTCCTGCTTGTGATTGTTGGTTCTGTTTTGGTTGCTCTGCCCTATTTTGTGAAAATTTGAGGCTCGTTAAAGTTACCGCGAACGGTCATCCAAATCTTCCGGTTCTTTCGATAAGATTTTTCTGCCGGAAAACATAGCTGAAACCAGCCCCCCGCCCTCTGTGATTTCTGCCCGCACCACAGCAAAAATATGCAGCAGGATCATCGCCAGCAGCACAAAGAACGTGTAATAGTGAATCTCGCCATAGATATGTTTAAAATCCTTCAGCGCCTTGTACTTTGTGGCATCCGTAGCTGTCTTGTCGTAAGGCTTGATCGTTGCCGGATCGACACCATCGGCAGCTACCTGTGCGGCAAACATCGAACCGAACGGCGGATAATAGACATCGGTACCGGCTCGGATCAGGCCGGTCGTCGCCTGTGACATCAGAAGCAATATCAGAAAAATGACCGCCAGCCGACCCAGTGGGTTATGACCCAGAAACTGTTGCGGTTCGCCGCACTTGATGCTGGCGATATAGGCCGAGACAGTATTGCCAAAACCGGCACCCGGCAGAATTGCACGCCAGCGAGCAAAGCGATTGCCAATAAAACCCCAGACCAGCCGGATCATCAAATTCAACACAAACACGTAGCCGATCACTACGTGCAGCTCCTTGATAGCTATCTTGGCATCCAGGCTGACAATGCCGAGGTCTTTTTTATAAAGCATTAACGTGCCAACCAGAATCAGCAAAACCACACTAACAAAATTGACCCAGTGAAACAGTCGAGTCGGTGCATCCCATACCTTGTACTGTTTTAACATGCTCACCTCTCAGAACCGGCCATGAAAAACCCCTCCTTCCGAACATGCGGGAGGAGGGGCTAACATTGTATCAATAATCTCGCTTAAACAAATATACTATTTGGAGGTTGCTGCCTTGGCTG